>JAGNWC010000154.1 GCA_017986195.1 Hydromonas sp. | reverse complement strand
CCATTATTTTGTTCCAAGACATTACCTTGGTGTATGCCGTGGGTTGGAAAGACTTTTTGGGTGCGGGCAGTACGCTGGCTGGGATTAACAACCGTCCAACTGAGTTTTATGTGTTCGTGGCTTTGGTATATTTTGTGATTTGCTATGCTTTATCCACCTACGTTAAACGATTGCAAAAGAAAATTGCGATTATTCGCTAAATAATTGAAAGGTACACACAATGATAGAAATTAAAAATGTATCCAAATGGTATGGTGAGTTTCAGGTTTTGACCGATTGCACCGCAACGATTAACAAAGGTGAAGTGGTCGTGGTTTGCGGTCCATCGGGTTCGGGGAAATCGACTTTGATTAAAACCGTCAACGCTTTGGAGCCATTTCAAAAAGGCGACATCGTGGTCGATGGAATTTCGCTCACTGATCCAAAAACTGATTTGAATAAGCTGCGTTCACGCATTGGCATGGTGTTTCAAAACTTTGAGTTGTTTCCGCATATGAGCATTGAAAAAAACCTTGCGATTGCGCAAATGAAAGTGCTCAAACGCAGCAAAGATGAAGCTTACGCCAAAGGAAAAAAACTGCTCGAGCGTGTGGGCTTGGGTGCGCACGCGCACAAATTCCCAGGTCAATTGTCGGGTGGTCAACAGCAGCGTGTGGCGATTGCCCGTGCTTTGGCGATGGATCCGATTGCTATGCTGTTTGATGAGCCAACTTCAGCACTCGACCCAGAAATGGTCAACGAGGTGTTGGATGTGATGGTCGAATTGGCGAACGAAGGCATGACCATGATGTGTGTGACCCATGAAATGGGCTTTGCACGCAAAGTTGCCAATCGCATCATTTTTATGGACGCAGGGAAAATTGTCGAGGATTGCACAAAACAAGACTTCTTTGAGCAACCTGAGAACCGCACCGAACGCGCGAAACAGTTTTTGTCAAAAATCTTGGCGCATTGATTTTAGATACTTGGTATTAAAGAATGGGCAGGTTTGCAAAAACCTGCCCGTTTTTTTATGGGTATGTTCGCGATATTGGTTGCACTCAACAACTTTAGTCATTGCGAGCGACGATTCTTCAGCGAAGCAATCCATACAAGGTAGATTTTTTTGATACCGCTTGGATTGCTTCGCGGTAAAACTGCTCGCAATGACGGTCTTGTTTGATAAGGGGGGTGTGCCATAAAAACTGCGTGGTCATTGCGAGCGATGATGCATCAGCGAAGCAATCCACATACAAGGTGGATTTTTTTTGATGCTGCTTGGATTGCTTCGCGATAAAGCTGCTTGCAATGACGGTGTCGGTTGATTGATGGAGGCGGTTATAACCCCATATGTGTTGCAACAACTTCAATGCTAAAATGCTTTCAATTAAACCCACAGAAAACAAAAATGAAACCACTCCACCTACAACCATTCAACCCTGAGCCTTTTGTCGCACGTCGCGAAACTTTGGTTCGAGCCATGCGTGCGCAATCTGCGACGGGCACATCGATTGCCATCATACCGACGGCAGCTGAGGTAGCGCGCAACCGCGATGCGCATTATGACTTTCGCCCAGACAGTTATTTTTACTATTTGACTGGGTTTTCTGAGCCCGAGGCGTTTCTATTTCTGTGTGTCACACCTGATGCCGCGCGCAGTGTTTTATTTTGTCGGGAAAAAAATTTAGAACGCGAAATTTGGGATGGCTATCGTTTGGGTCCTGAGGCGGCGGTTGAGCATTTGCGTGTGGATGAAGCACACTCGGTGAATGAATTGGATGCGCAACTGCCAAAATTATTGAGCAATGCCCAAAGTATCTTTGCGCCTTTGGCGCACAACGCGGCGTTTGACGCACGGCTGAGCAATGCGCTCAATGCCACGCGTGCCTTGACGCGCAGCGGGGTGAATGCGCCGAGCGTTCAAAGCGATGTGTATGTCTTACTCGATGAAATGCGTTTGCGCAAAGATGCAGTGGAGCAAAATTGGCTGCGTCAAGCGGGCAAAATTTCCGCCGCAGGGCACGTTCGCGCGATGCAAACCTGTCAAGTCGGTTGGCGCGAGTTGGATTTAGAAGCCGAAATTCGCCATGAATTCATGCGCCGTGGCGCGCAAGAAACCGCGTACAACACCATCGTTGCCACGGGGGCAAATGCGTGCGTGTTGCATTATCGTGCGGGTTTGACTGAACTGAAAGACGGTGATTTGTGTTTGATTGATGCGGGTGCGGAGTATGGCTACTATGCAGGTGACATCACGCGCACATTTCCTGTTAATGGGCAATTCAGTAAGGCACAGCGCGCTTTGTATGATGTGGTTTTAAACGCGCAATCCGAGGCGATTGCGCTCACCCGCGCAGGTGTGGCGTTTGACGTGCCACACAATGCGGTGGTGCGTGCGTTGACGCAGGGTTTATTGGATTTGGGGATTTTAGACCGCAACACGGTTGGCTCGGTCGATGAAGCGATTGCACAAAAAGCCTATCAGCCTTATTTCATGCACCGCACGGGGCATTGGTTGGGCTTGGATGTGCATGACTGCGGGGCGTATAGTGTCGGTCAGCAACCCGATCCGAATGACGCGAGTAAAACGCTGCCGATATTTCGCAACTTGGAAGAGGGTATGACTCTGACCATTGAGCCTGGATTGTACATACGCCCGAGCGCGCAAGTGCCTGAAGCGTTTTGGAACCTCGGTATTCGCATTGAGGACGATGCGATTGTCACTGAGAGTGGGTGCGAGTTGATGACGCGTGATGTGCCTGTGGCTGCGAGTGAGATTGAATTGTTGATGAAACATGGGTAAAAATCGATGAATATTTTAAGGAAATATACAGCGTACGCTGCGGTGCTGCTGAGTTTGACCGCTTGCGCGGTTGCGCCAGCATTACCGCCTGAGCAACGTCCGCTCAATTGGGCGCAGCCTGTCGGTAAAACGCAGTTGCACCAAGGGTTACCGAATT
>JAGNWC010000006.1 GCA_017986195.1 Hydromonas sp. | reverse complement strand
GTTTTGAGTTTTAGTTTTTCGTGGGTCATGGTGCCGCTCAGGCTAAGGTGTGGTCGATGGCGCATTATAATTGAAAACGACCCATGTCCCTAATGCAATTGACCCATTCAATTGAACTTGTTTTACGCAATCTTGCCCAATCGCGTCGCACAACATCGGCTAAAATGCGCGCATGAATGCACATCCCCCACTGACTTTTTATTGGCACGACTATGAAACCTTTGGTTTGAGCCCTGCCAAAGACCGCCCCGCGCAATTTGCAGGCGTGCGCACCGATATGGATTTTAATCCGCTGGGCGAGCCATTGATGACCTATTGCCAACCGATGGCGGATTATTTGCCTTCGCCTGTGTCCTGCTTAATGACAGGGATTACGCCGCAGTTGTGCGCGAAAAACGGCGTGCCCGAGCCGCAATTTGCCCGTAGCATCCACCGACAATTGGCGATGCCCAACACCATTGGCGTGGGCTACAACTCCTTGCGTTTTGACGATGAGGTCACGCGTTTTATGTTTTGGCGCAACTTCATTCCGCCGTACCAACGTGAGTTTAGCAATGGTTGCTCGCGTTGGGACATCATTGATATGGTGCGCTGTGTGTACGCGCTCCGTCCTGAGGGTGTGGTTTTTCCGCAGGATGAAACGGGCAAGGTCAGTTTGCGTTTGGAAAAACTCTCCGCAGCCAACGGTTTGGCGCACGATGCGGCACACGATGCACTCTCGGATGTGCAGGCGACCATCGCCTTGGCAAAATTGATTCAAACGGCGCAACCGAAGTTGTTTGAATTTTGTTTGAACTTGCGTGATAAAAATGTGGTGCAAAAAACCATCGGCTGGCCGTACACGCGAACTGTTGTGCCCAAGCCATTGATTCATGTGTCGGGTATGTTTGGTGTAGAGCGGCGATTTTTGGCGATTGTGTATCCACTGGCGATTCATCCTGTGAATAAGAACGAATTGATTGTGTGGGATTTGGCACAAGACATCACGCCGCTGAGCCAGTTGAGCACGGATGAAATCCGCCAGCGCATGTTCACCAGTGCGGATGAATTGGCGGGTTTGGGTTTGAGCCGTTTACCGATTAAAACCATCCACATCAATAAATCGCCCGTGGTGATTGCGCAACTCAAAACTTTGAACGACACCCAAGCACAGGCCTGTGGTGTGGATTGGGAAGTGATTGAGGCACATGAAGCCCATGCGCAAGCACAGTTTGATGCCCTACAAACCATTGATTGGCAAGCGGTGTTTGCCCGTGAATACGACGATGCAGGGCGCAGTGCAGAAGAGTCCTTGTACGGCGGAGCATTTATCAGCGATGCCGATTATCGCCAAGCGAATTTGGCACTCGATGCGCAAGGTGTGCCCACAGGCGTGATACCGAAATTTAAAGATGCGCGGTTGACTGAGTTGTGGTGGCGTTATCGGGCACGCTTTTATCCAGAGACCTTGAGTGCGACTGAGCAGGCGCAATGGCAGGAGTGGCGCGCCGAGCAATTGTTGGGCATCAATGGCGAAGGTGGGATGGATGCTTTGACCGATGAACTCAACCAATTGGCGAGCGAGTATGCCGAACAACCAGAGCAATTGGACATCCTGCGTGCAGTGCATGCACATGCGCAGAGTTTGGTTGAGGAGTTGGAGCAATAAGCCCGCTTACCTATGGACTATGGACACAGAAAGACTTCAATGCCGATATTTGAACAAAGCGTTTTACGCGCCGAGCAACAACTCCTGTCTGCGGATTTATTTTACGGGCATGGTTTACACAACGCGTATGACGAAGCCGTGTATGCAGCGCAATTTTGCGCGAACCTATCCATCATGGATGAACCCAATTGGGACGCGCCTTATCCTGAGGATGCGCAAGCGCGATTGGATGCGTTGATTGCCGAGCGTTGTACCAGCAAAAAACCGCTTGCCTACCTCACGCATGAGGCGTATTTGTATGGTTACAAGTTTTATGTCGATGAACGCGTGATTGTGCCGCGCTCTTTTTTGGCAGAATTGATATTGGACGAATTCGCGCCGTGGGTCGTGCCCAATGAGGTCACCGATATTTTAGAACTGTGCACGGGGTCTGGTTGCTTGGCGATTATGGCGGCGGATGTGTTTGCCCATGCTCAGGTCGATGTTCAGGTTGATGCGGTCGATATTTCGCCCGATGCACTCGCGGTCGCGCAGCGCAATGTGAGCGATTATGGCTTGAACGAGCGCGTGCATTTAATCGAATCCGATTTGTACCAAGCGATTCCAGCGGGCAAACAATACGACATTATTTTCAGCAATCCGCCGTATGTCAACAGCACCAGCATGACGCGTTTGCCCGATGAGTATCGCGCTGAACCCCAAATTGCTTTGGCGGGCGGTACCGACGGTATGGATTTGGTGCGCATCATTGTGCGTGACGCTGGGCGTTATCTCAAACCGAATGGCATCCTCGTGGTTGAGATTGGCAATGAATATGATTTTGCGGTGCAGGCGTTTAAAGATTTGCCACTGACGTGGTTGGATGTCAGTGGCTCAGAAGACGGCGTATTTTTGTTGACCGCCGCAGATTTGCAAAAAGCAATGCAGTCAATTTAATCGCTCAATCGTACACCACCCGAATTTGTGGCACAACCGTCACGCCCGATTGTTTGGCGAGAAAATTGTATAAAAAGTCCACCAATTGTTTTTCGCACAGCGCAACCACTGCTGGATCTTGAGCCATCACCTCACCATTTTTTTGTGCTTGCGCGGCGGCTTGCTCATACAGTTTGAGTGTCGCTGCGTCCTCATCGGTCAACAATCCTTGTGAAAGAATTTCATGCGTCAAATCAGTGACTGCAGGCGTGGCAATCAGCGTGGGTTTTTTGACGCGCACCTCAATGCCTTTTTCGGCCGGGCGAATGTCAAATGCTTCGGGACGCAAATCGTAACCGAACGAGTATTCTGCACGGTAGTGAATGGCGATGCTTGCGGTGGAAGCGAGTTTGGTCGATAGTTGCGGCAGAAGCACGCGCTCAATGGTTTGTGTGGTGGATTCCTCGCGCGTGACGGTTGCGGTGAGCAGTTTCATTTGACCTGACAGGGCTTCTTTACCCGCACTCAAATACGAGGTGTATTGGGTGTGTCCCAAAAATTCAGCATTTTTTTGTACCAAAATGCTTTTGATGTTTTGTGGCATTGGCCAGTCACGCAGGGGCAAATAGCGTTGCACCAACAAGGTGGTCAACACCGTGAGTATGACAATCAATGACAGACCAGCGAGATTCTTTTTCATGTGCGGATGCGCTCTAAAGTCCAAATGTTTAAAAAACGGGTGCAAAATAGTACCACTTTTACGTGCGTGCAGTCGGTCAAGGCAGATTGAATGTGTGCAGATAGATGCCGTGGTAGAATGCGCGTTCATTTGAACCACGCCACGTTGGCGTTTCCCCTGACAGGACAATGAATATGAAAACCGAACTTCTTCTTCCAGCGGGTACGCTGGACAAGATGCGATGTGCCTATGATTTTGGCGCAGATGCCGTCTACGCGGGGCAACCGCGCTACTCGCTGCGTGCACGCAACAATGAATTCAAACTTGAAAACCTCAAAATTGGTATTGATGAGGCGCATCAACGTGGCAAAAAATTCTATGTCGCTTCCAACCTATTGCCACACAACGCCAAGGTCAAAACTTATATGGCGGATATGGTGCCCGTGATTGAAATGCAGCCCGATGCCTTGATTATGGCGGATCCTGGTTTGATTATGATGGTGCGCGAAAAATGGCCTGAGCAAGAAATCCACTTGTCGGTACAAGCGAACACCGTGAACTTTGCGACCGTCAAATTTTGGCAAAAAATGGGCGTGTCGCGCATCATATTGTCACGCGAACTGTCGATTGATGAAATCGCCGAAATCCGCCAAGAATGCCCCGAAATGGAGCTCGAAGTGTTCGTGCATGGCGCGCTGTGCATTGCGTATTCTGGGCGTTGTTTGTTGTCGGGCTACTTCAATCACCGCGACCCAAACCAAGGCACCTGCACCAATTCCTGTCGTTGGGACTACAAAGTACACGATACCGAAGGCACAGACGGCGGCGACGTGCAAAAAATCCAGTTTGATTTAAACAAAGCGTGGGACGAAGCGAACGATAACTTCAGCGCAGCCGAAATCAAACGCCATCCGCTGGCCGATAAAACCTACCTCATCGAAGAAGCCACGCGCGTTGGTGAAATGATGCCAATTTTAGAAGACGAGCACGGCACCTACATCATGAACTCCAAAGATTTACGGGCGATTCAGCACGTTGAAAAACTCGTCAAAATCGGCGTGAACTCACTGAAAATCGAAGGGCGCACCAAATCGCTCTACTACGTTGCACGCACCGCGCAGACCTATCGCCGCGCGATTGACGATGCGCTTGCGGGTCGTCCGTTTAATCCTGAGTTGTACGCAGAGTTAGAAGGCTTGGCCAATCGCGGTTATACCGATGGCTTTTTGGAGCGTCATCAGTCGCATGAAACCCAGAACTATGTCTCAGGCTATTCGAGTGCCAAATCCAGTCAATACGTGGGCGATGTGCTGAGTGTCGATGCCGAGGGCTGGGCGACGGTCGATGTGAAAAACAAATTCCGTGTGGGTGACAACATCGAAATCATCCACCCATCGGGCAACCAAATCATCAAATTGCCCGCAATGATGAAAGAAGGCGTACCCGTGCAAGAAGCCGCAGGCGGTGGGCATATTGTGCAGATACCAAATATGCAAGGCAAAGACAAAGCACTGTTGACCGTGGTTTTATAAATGCGCGATACGTGCCGATGTAATATTGCAGCGCAAGCCTCTTGTCGTATTCTTGTTTGCAAATCCGCCGCCAAGCGCATTTTTGATTGACGTTGATGCGTTTTTTAACTTATAATCGCGGTCTATTTTGCACTCAGGTCAAACCAGTGTGAGATTAGGAGGCGTGGCCGAGTGGTCGAAGGCACTTCCCTGCTAAGGAAGCATACGGGCTTAAACCTGTATCGAGGGTTCGAATCCCTCCGCCTCCGCCAAATTGAGCGAGAACGGTGGTTGCTTGCAACCACCGTTTTTATCTTTGCTCCACCGACATCGACGCAAACAGTATCGGGGGGCTTTATCCAAAAGGAGAAACTATGCGTCATTATGAAATTGTACTGATTGTACATCCCGACCAAAGCGAGCAAGTGCCTGCGATGATGGAACGTTATACATCACAAATCACTGCGGCCGAAGGTAAAGTTCATCGCTTTGAAGACTGGGGTCGTCGCCAAATGGCTTACCCAATTCAAAAATTGGCAAAAGCACATTATTTGTGCTGGAACATCGAATGTTCACAAGCGTCTTTGGACGATTTGGAACACAACTTCCGCTTTAATGATGCCATTTTGCGCCATTTGACTGTGAAAATGAACAAGGCTGAAACCACGCCTTCTATCATGCTCAAAGCAGTTGAAAAATCAGCAGAACGTGAAGAACGCCGCCCTGCTGAAGTGGCCGAAACTGCGCCAGTTGCAGCTGAATAATTTAGATTGAATTTAGAGTGATTCACGCGTGAGTGATTTCAATCGTTTGAGTTTAGATGCGTGTTTGCTTGAGAAAACACACATTCGCAAAAACTTAACAGGTGTGCCCGTGGTCGAAGTGTTGTTGCAACACGCATCGGACCAAACCGAAAACGGTGGTGCGCGGCAGACGCAGTTTGAAATCAGTGCGGTGGCAATGGGCGATGTGGCCTTGGTTTTAGAAGATTGTACGGTCGGGGCGTATTACCGTGTACAGGGTTTTTTGAACCGCAAGAGTTTAAAAAGTGTCAAACTCAGGCTACACATCACGCACATTGTTCCCGTCTCATTGACGGACTCATCCCTATAATTTAAAGCATCATTAATCGTATTTAAAAATTTTTTGAAAAAAGGAATGGCATCATGGCTCCTCCACGCAATAAAAACGGTCGCCCAGAGCGTCGCCCACAACAAAACCCATTGTTCAAACGCAAACGTGTTTGTCGTTTCACCGTCGGTGGTGTGGAACAAATCGACTACAAAGATGTCGATACCCTCAAAGATTTCGTCGCCGAAAATGGCAAAATCATCCCTGCGCGCTTGACAGGTACTCGCGCGATTTATCAACGTCAGCTCAACACAGCCATCAAACGTGCGCGTTTTTTGGCATTGTTGCCATTCTCTGACAATCACAAGTAATCGTTCAATCAAACGATAAACGATATACGAAAGGATAAATCATGCAAATTATTTTATTGGAAAAAGTGCTCAACGTCGGTCAATTGGGTGAAGTGGTTAAAGTCAAAGATGGTTACGCCCGTAACTTTTTGATTCCACAAGGTAAAGCGCGTCGCGCGACCAAAACCGCTATGGCTGAGTTTGAAGCACGCCGCGCTGAACTCGAAAAAGCTCAAGCCGAAAAATTGGCTGCGGCGCAAGGCGTGGCTGCTAAACTCGAAGGTTTGGTTTTAGAATTGCCATCAAAAGCAGGTGTGGACGGTCGTTTGTTCGGCTCAATCACCAATGCCGATATTTCAGACGCATTGAAAGCGCAAGGTTTTGACGTGGCCAAATCACAAGTTCGTGTGGTTGAAGGCGCGGTTAAAACGGTGGGTACATATTCAGTTGCGGTCGCATTGTTCACAGATGTGAACGCAACGATTGCTTTGAATGTGGTTCCAGAAAAGAACTAAACACCAGCGTATTCGCAGTGTGTTTATAAAAAACCAAGTCGCAAGGCTTGGTTTTTTGCGTGAATGGGTCAGTAATTTGTGTGTTGATTGTGTTTATGTCATAGCGTGGCTATAATGTGTTTTTACATTAAAAAACTTGCGCCGTGACAACGGCTCAGGCTCAGATTGAGACAACACCATCATGATGAATTTACTTGCCAAACTTTTGCCAACGAACAACATCGAACTCAAAATTTCCGCGACCAGCAAAAAGCGTGTGTTTGAATATGCCTCTATATTGTTTGAAAACAATCAAGGGATTGAGCGCAGTAAAGTGTTCGACAGCCTGCTCGCGCGTGAGCGTTTGGGTTCAACCGCTTTGGGCAAAGGTGTTGCCATGCCCCACGGGCGGATTAAAGGTCTGAAAGAATCGGTGATTGCCATCATCAGTGTGGATACACCCGTCGCATTTGATGCGCCAGATGGTCAAGCGGTGTCACTGATGGTTTTTTTGCTCGTGCCTGAGCATGCCACCCAACAGCATTTAGAGATTTTGTCGGAGTTGGCCGAGTTGCTGTCTGATAAAACCAACCGAGACATTTTGCTCAATGCACAATCTGCAGGCGAAGTCTTGCAATTGGTGCAGACTTGGTCGCCTGCGCGCCGCAGTATGGGTTAACTCAAAAAAGGTCGATGATGCAATCCATTGCCACGATGTACAACGATGTCGCCAAACGCCTCAAACTCAAATGGTGCGCGGGTCAAGATGGCGCGTTTCGAATTTTAGGTGAGTCGCACATCGCGTCAGTGGATTTGGTCGGGCATTTGAATTTAATTCATGCCAAGCGCATTCAAGTGGTGGGGCAGGCCGAAATGGCGTATTTTGACTGGCTCTCTGAGAAGCGTCGGGTTGAATACCTCAATGAATTTTTGAATTACGGCGAGCCATCCGCCATGATTATGGCCGATGCAATTGAGCCGCCCATGTTTTTAATCCAATGGTGTGACGATCACGCGATTCCTTTATTTGCCAGTTCCGAAGAATCCTCCACGGTGATTGATTACTTGCGCATGTATTTTGGGCGTTTGTTTGCGAAAACCTGCTCGCGTCACGGGGTGTTGATGGATGTCTTGGGCGTGGGCGTGTTGATTTCGGGCGAATCGGGCTTGGGTAAGTCTGAGTTGGCTTTGGAGTTGATTTCTCGCGGGCATGGCTTGGTCGCCGATGATCAGGTCGATTTTTCGCGCATCAGCCCTGATTTTATTGAGGGACGTTGCCCAGCATTGTTGCAAAATTTACTCGAAGTGCGCGGGATTGGTTTGTTGGACATCAAAACCATTTTTGGTGAAACCGCGGTGCGCCGTAAAATCAAACTCAGATTGATTGCGCAGTTAATTAAACGCACCGACATGGATACCAAATACGAGCGTTTGCCGATGCAAACCTTGACTGAAAATATCTTGGGCGTGGATGTGCATAAAGTGGTTTTGCCTGTGGCAGCAGGGCGAAATTTAGCGGTATTGGTTGAGGCGGCGGTGCGCGACACGGTGCTCAAACTGCGCGGCATCAATACCTTGCAAGAATTCATGGCGCGTCAACGCCAAGCGATGGACGAGGCACAAATCGATCCATCCAGCCACAACAGCCAAGGAAATATCTGATGAATTTGGTGCTGATTACAGGTCTATCAGGCTCAGGCAAAAGCGTGGCGTTGCGCTATTTGGAGGATGAGGGTTACTACTGTGTGGACAATCTGCCTGCAAATTTGTTAGAGCCCTTGATTGCCGAGTCCAACGAGGGTGGTCAAACCCGCTTGGCGATTAGCATCGATGCACGTTCAGCCACTGATTTTGAAAAACTCCACGATCACATTGTCGCCATGCGTGCGCAAGGGCGCGAGGTGCACAGTGTGTTTCTGACCGCCAATGACGACACCCTCATACAACGGTTTTCTGAAACCCGCCGTCGTCATCCGCTTTCACGCGAAGCCAATGCCGATGCAGACACTTCACTCAAAGACAGCATTGCCTTGGAACGTACCCGCCTTACGCCCTTGATTTCGGTATCGGCGGTGATTGACACCAGTACACTCAAAGCCAAACAACTGCAACACTATTTGCACGACATCCTTGGTTTGACACGCTCTGGTTTGACCGTGTTGTTTCAATCATTTGGTTTCAAACACGGCTTGCCCGTGGATGCGGATTTTGTGTTTGATGCGCGCTGCTTGCCCAATCCGTACTATGACGTGGCGTTGCGCCCATTGACGGGGTTGGACGCGCCTGTGCAAAAATTTTTGCAAGCGCAAACCGACACCCAGCCATTTATTGACGACATTGAGCAATTCATCAAACGCTGGTTGCCCAAATTTGAGCAAGACGATAGAAGTTATTTGACCATCGCGATTGGCTGCACGGGCGGGCAGCATCGCTCGGTGTATATTGCGCAAACCTTGGCGGAGCGCATGGTGCAAAGCGGTTTTCGGCGCAGCAATCAAGTGCTGGTGCGCCACCGCAGCATGAAATCTCAGGATGCTTAAGGACACACGGAATAACCCCTACCGTTTGCGCTGATTCCTTAAACACGCCCGAGTAACCACAACCGTCCTTCGGTACGCACCACAATCCACAGCACCAATAAACCCATGACGAAATAACCTAAAGCCAAGGGCAGCACCGTGCCATCGAACATCTGACCGATGAGACTGCCAATCATCGCGCCCATAAAACTGGTATAAAAACCGAGCCACGAAGATGCCGAGCCCGCAATCGCACGCAGCGGCTCCATCGAAATCGCATTAAAATTGGGCATCATCAAACTGAAACAAAACAAACAGCCCGCCAGTAGCGGCGCAAACAACCACAAGGGCGGTTTGCCCGCAAACCCCCAACTCAACAGCACCAGCAAACCCGAAATGCCGACAAAACTGACCAAGGCGGTATGCGCCATGCGCCGAATCCCCAGTCTGCCGACCCAGTGTGAATTCACAAATGCTGCGCCGCCCATAAACAATGCAATTGCGCCAAACATCAAGGCAAAACGCTCGTTCAAACCATACACATCGCGTTGAAAAATTTGCTCGGATGAGCCCAAATACGTCATCAACACACCATACATCAGCCCCGTCGCAGTTGAATAACCCAGCGTGGTGCGCGAGCGCACGCATTGGCGCAAACTGTCGAGCAAACTGTGGACAGAAATCGGACGGCGAAATTCAGGCTTGAGCGTCTCAGGCATACGGCGCATAAACCATACAGACAAAGCCAAACCAAATAGCAACAAGACCCAAAAAATACTGTGCCACGAAAACCCCAAGAGCAAGGCCTGACCTAAAGTGGGTGCAAACACAGGCACAAGGATGAACACCATCATAATCATCGACATCACACGCGACATATCCGCGCCCGAAAACGTATCGCGCACAATCGTGGCAGAAAGCACGCGCATCGCCGCCATACCGACCCCTTGCAATGCGCGCATGATGAGCAGCATCATAAAGTTTGGAGCCAATGCCGCCCCCAAAGTTGCCAGCGAAAAAATCACCACGCCGAGCAAAACAATCGGTTTTCGTCCCCAATAATCCGCCATCGCGCCGTAAAATAATTGTGCGAATGAAAACCCCGTCATAAACGCATAAATCACCCACTGAATATGATTGGCACTCTCTCCAGTCAAGCCAAAATCCGCGCTCATCGCGCCAAATGCGGGCAGCATGGTATCAATCGCCAACGCAGAAATAGCCATCATACTGGCGATGAGCCAAATAAATTCGCGACGACCGATGCCCGCAGGCAGGTTTTTTTGAAAAGGCATGGGGGGATTATTATTGGTAAGGTAAAGCCAAATTATACGGGATATGGCGAGAGGGTGTTTTGTTGGTGAGTGGATGGGTGTTGCACATAGTGCGCCAAACAAATTGATTCCGTCATTGCGAGCGCAGCGTGGCAATCCATAGAAACTTCGATTGACCAATGAATTTTATGAACGAAAAAAGCAGGGCATCAAGTCACCGCCTAATCCATCCATGACGGTTCATTTATATCGGCTCATTCAGTTTTATTTTTTTCTTGATGTAACAAAACCATCACCGCGCCGTGCCCGCCATCGTTTTTGGGTGCGGCACAAAATGCGAGCACCGAGGTGTTTTGCGCGAGCCAGTTCTTCACATGGGTTTTCAAAGTCGCTTCGCCATTGGCAGAGCCAAAGCCCTGTCCGTGGATAATGCTGACCACACGCGCGTTGTTGCTGACCGATTGGTACAAAAACGCGCTGGTGGCGATGCGCGCTTCCTCGACCGTTTTGCCGTGTAAATCCAAACGCGCGGACACATCCCAACCGCCTTTTTGCAATTTTTTCAGCAGTGTTTCGGGAACGCCGCGCCGCAAGTAAGTGCCCACCTCATCGTCACGCAAATGCTGTGCATCGAATTGGTCGGAGGCTTGGTTGTGCGTGCGTTTGTGCGTATTTTGTTTTTTGACCTGCTCGGTTTCGCCTGCGGCTTGTTGGCGTTTTTTGAGCACATGCTCAGGCGGTAGAGTGGTTTTGGGCGGGTGGATGTAACGCGCTTTGGCTTTAATCGGCGTGACCCCTTTGACCTCATTGAGAAACTCGTTGCTCATGCGCGATTGTTGCGCGCGTTGTGCGGTTTGCTCTTGCTCGATGCGCGCGCGCTCCTTCGCCTCTTGTTCAAGGGCTTTTTGCAGTTGGGCTAAATCGGCGAGGGAATAAGATTTGGCTTTCATGTGGATTAAAGAGCAATACTGAGCGTTGAAAAGGGTGGGCATTGCCCACCCGACGATGTGCTGCGAGCGATTCGATTATCCGTGTAAGGCTTCCAAATACCGCTGCGCGTCCAATGCCGCCATACAGCCCGTTGCTGCGCTGGTGATGGCTTGACGATAGATGTGGTCTTGCACATCACCTGCGGCGAACACGCCTGCGATATTGGTCGCGGTGGCGTTGCCTTGCGTGCCTGACTGGGTTTTGATGTAGCCGTTTTCCATGTCGATTTGACCTGCAAAAATATCGGTGTTCGGCTTGTGGCCAATCGCGATGAACACGCCATCGACGGTGATTTCTTTGGTGGCGTCACCATTAAACTGTTTCAAACGCGCACCCGTCACACCTGTGGCATCGCCCAACACTTCATCGAGCACTTGATTAGTTTCCAAAGTGATTTTGCCATCTTTGACCAACTTCATCATGCGATCGACCAAAATTGGCTCGGCGCGGAACGTATCACGACGATGAATCAAAGTCACATGGCTGGCGATGTTCGCCAAATACAGGGCTTCTTCAACCGCGGTATTGCCGCCGCCGACCACCGCAACGGGTTTGCCACGGTAGAAAAAACCATCGCACGTCGCACATGCCGACACACCGCGTCCAGCAAAAGTTTCTTCTGATGGAATACCGAGGTATTGCGCTGACGCGCCCGTGGCGATAATCAATGCGTCGCACGTGTATTCGTCTGAGTCACCAACCAAACGCATGGGCTTTTCAGTCAAATGCGCGGTGTGAATAGTGTCGAAAATCATTTGGGTATTGAACTTCTCAGCGTGCGCTTGAAAACGCGCCATCAGTTCAGGGCCTTGCACGCCATCTGCATCCGCAGGCCAATTTTCCACCTCGGTGGTGGTCATCAACTGACCGCCTTGCTCCATGCCCGTGATGAGGGTGGGCTTGAGATTCGCGCGCGCCGCATACACCGCCGCCGTGTAGCCCGCAGGGCCTGAACCTAAAATCAATAATGAATGATGCTGTGCCATGATGTCCTCGAAATTTGAAAATGTGAATGGATGGGTCGAAAAATGAATAGATAACGCGTATTATACGTGGTTTATGCCGTTCTTGGTCATTGCGAGCGAAGCGTGGCAATCCATACAGAGCCAATTGGATGCATGTCGCTGGATTGCTTTGTTACGAGCGCAATGACGCGCCACAACTGATGATTCATGATGAAATCCAAAACCACCCCAACCCGTTACCAAAAAGAACCCGTGACCTTCTCCGAAATCGGCGATGTGCGTTATCTGCACTTCGGCACGCCGTGGGTGCAAGGCGCAATGAATATGCGCCGCCCGTTTAAGTTAGAGCTTGAGTACGCGCGCATGATGATGGCGTATTTGCTCTTTATGGACGCACCGAAAAAAGTCGCGCAACTCGGCATGGGTTGCGCCTCGCTCACCAAATTCACCTACAAATATTTACCGCACACGCATTCGACCGTGGTGGAACTCAACCCCGATGTGATTGCCGCGTGCTATGGCATGTTTCGCTTGCCGATGGACGAGCGCATTGAGGTGGTGCAAGCGGATGCTGCTCAGTGGGTGGCGACGCAAAAAAAGGCGTTTGATGTGCTGCAAATCGATTTATACGATGCGTCTGCGCGCGGTCCTGTGTGCGATTCAGTTGAATTCTATACCGATTGTTTGAATGCACTCAAAGACACAGGTATGGCGACCATCAATTTATTTGGCGACCATCCGAGTTTCGAGAAAAATATGCGCCACCTGAACAAAGCGTTCAACCACCGCGTCGTGGCTTTGCCCGAAATTCACGAAGGCAACCGCATCGCGCTGGCGTTCAAAGGTGAACCGATTCAAATGGATTGGGCAGAACTTTACGCCCGTGCAGATGCGGTCAAGAGTGAATACGCACTGCCTGCGAAACGCTGGGTGAGTGCACTTAAATCGGTCTGTGTGGGGCGTTCAAAGGATGACGGATTTGTGATTTAATGCCTTAGCAGAAGGTTCGATAAAAATCCATGGAATGTGTTGAGTTGAGTTCATTTCTTGCGCAAAATCAGCCGTGCATCATCGCCCAATACACGCATATCGACCCAACGCCATGCGCCATCTTGCGTTAAGTTATCCAAGTTGGTTTGGGGTGTGAATTGTGCGGTGGGTATGCCCGCGCCGACCACACGTGGTGCGAGGTACATCAGGAGTTCATCGACCAAACCTTGCTCTAACAAAGCGGCATTCAAGGTCGCGCCTGCTTCAATGTGAATTTCATTGAATGGCTGATGAGCGAAGTGTTGCCATAGTTGGGGTAAGTCAATGCGTTCACGGGTGACGTTGCCATTGGGTTCGATGATGCTCTGAGTGGGTAATTGCAAGATACTGAGGTTGTCGTGCGATTGTTGGAGCAGTTCAATACGCACAGCCAATTGGCTCGCCATAGGATGTTCAGCAGGCATATCCGCGCACACAACGCACACCTTGCCATCGTCAAATAATTTTGCGTTCACAGGGGTTCGTGCCCAAGTATCTATGACGTATTTCACAGGTGCACTTGCGACATCTACTCCGCGCACATTCAACTGTGGATTGTCGTTCAACACAGTGCCGATGCCGGTGACGATGACATCGGCACGCGTACGGAATCGATGTCCATCCATGCGCGCGGTTTCGCCTGTAATCCATTGACTGCATCCATCGGGTAGGGCGGTTTTGCCGTCCGCGCTTTGCGCCCATTTCATTCGAGTGAATACTGTACCGTGTGTCATGCGGTTCATAAAACCGATGTTCAATTCATAAGCCGCCTGTGCGAAAGTGTGCTCTGCGGGCAAAACCTCTACGACTATCCCAGCGGCGCGCAAATTCGCCACGCCTTGCCCTGCGACCAAGGGGTTTGGATCAAGGCACGCCACCACCACTCGTGCCACTCGCGCCTGTATCAATGCGTTCACGCAGGGTGGTGTGCGCCCATGGTGACTACAGGGTTCAAGCGTGACGTACGCAGTTGTGCCCGTGGTGTCGCGGTTGTGTGCTTGCGCATCGCGTATCGCCATGACTTCGGCGTGTGCTTGCCCTGCGGCTTGGGTAAAGCCCTGCCCAATGATTTGATGGTCGCGCACCAACACGCAGCCCACGCGCGGATTGGGCGAAGAGAGGCCTATGGCGTGTTCGGCGAGGGTGAGCGCGGTGCGCAAGAAATCGGTGTTCATAAAGGCATTGTAAATGAAAATCCATCGATGGGACTGTCAAATCAGTGGCGTGATGATGCGGTAAAACCACTTTAAATTTTTTGTGTTTGATGTGGATTGCTTCGCGGTGAATCTACTCACAATGACGGCATTGTGGCAACAGTCTGTTGTGCCGATGGTGGCGCAATCGAGGGTGGTCTCATTAAACATTTGGCCGTAAAAAAACTGCCAGCACATCTGCTGGCAGTTTGTCGGTGAGGCAAAATTATAAACTGCCCTCGACACCTTCTACCAACCAAGACAAACCACCGAGTTCTTTATCATCCAGTGCCTTGTCTTTGGCGACTTTTTCCACGCCTTTTTGGTCGTTCAATGGACCGACGAAGATTTTACCGCCTTTGGCCAATTCGGCTTTTTTGCTTTCCACCAAGGTTTTGACATCGGCAGGAACCGCGCTGTTGATGTCCTCCAAATCGACCCATTTATCGGCAACGCCTTTCCATTGATCAGCGGTGTTGATTTTGCCCGACATGGCTTCTTTGACCGCTTGGGTGTAGTAGTCGCCCCAATTAATTACAGCCGATGCCAGATGCGCCTTAGGACCGTAGGCTTTCATGTTGGAATCCCAACCGAAGGCGTACACGCCTTTTTCTTCAGCGGTTTTCAATACGGCGGGAGAGTCGGTGTTTTGTAACAACACATCCGCACCTTGCCCAATCAAACTTTCCGCTGCTTGGCGTTCTTTGTTCATGTCAAACCATGAGCCTGTGAACACCACTTTGGTTTTCACCGCTGGGTTGACGCTGCGCGCGCCCAAGGTGTAGGCATTGATGTTGCGAATCACTTCAGGGATTTTCACCGATGCGACAAAGCCCAAGGTGTTGGACTTGGTCATTTTGCCTGCCAATACGCCTGCTAAATACGCTGACTCATAGGTGCGCGGCGCGTAGGTGCCCATATTCGGCGCGTTTTTGTAACCCGTGGCATGGAAAAAGAACACATTGGGCGTGGTTTGCGCGACTTTGAGTGTCGAGTCCATATAGCCGAATGAGGTGGTGAATATGATTTGATTGCCTTTGGCGACCAAGTCACGGATCACGCGCTCAGAATCCGCACCTTCTTTGACCGATTCCACTTGTTGGGTGGTAACGGTGATGCCTTCTTTTTTGAGATTCTCAATCATCGCTTTGCGACCGTTGTCATGGGCAAACGTCCAACCGCCATCGCCGACAGGGCCGACGTACACGAAGCCCGCTTTGACTTCTTTGGTCGCGGTGGCGGCTGGTGCGGCAGCGGGTGCAGCAGGTTTGGCCGCTTCTTTTGAACCGCCACAAGCGGTTAAGGCGAGTGCAGTTATTAATGAAGCCGCAAACGCCACGTTGCGACCAAAGGTACGGGTAAATGCCATGTGAATACTCCAGTGAGTTAATAATCAATAAAAATAACAACTATGGTAAAAACGGTTGCGACAACGACATCGGTGCATTCATGCGAATTTTGCGCCAATCGCGCGAAATCCAGCACAGCACCACCACCGTTGCCACATAAGGTAGGGCATTGAGCACCTGCACATTGGTCATGAACGATGCCAGTACTTTAATCCAGCCCGATTGATCGACCAGCCAATCTTGAATCGATTGATTGGCGGCTTGTACGGCAAAGCCGAGTGAGCGCATCAAGCCAAACAACAACGCACCCAATATCAAACGCGCAGGATGCCAAGTGGCAAACACCACCAAAGCCACGGCAATCCAGCCCACGCCGCCCGTGATGCCTTCTTGCCAGGCTTTAAATTGTACCAAAGCGACAAATGCGCCCGCAAAACCAGCCATTGCGCCGCCCAAAACCGTCATCGCATAGCGAATTTTGAGGACATCGTAACCAATCGCGTGTGCCACAGAGGGTGACTCACCAACGGCACGCACGGTCAAGCCAAATTTGGATTTGAATAACAAAATACCGAACACCACGCACAGCGCAATCCCCAAATAAGCGGGCATGCTTTGATTAAATAATTCGCCCACCAAAGGCAGTTCGGACAAAAATGGAATCGCCACAGGCGCGAAACCCGTCACCGATAAACCAACGTATTTCACGCCAAACAATGCCGATAAACCTGTGCCAAGAATGGTCAGTGCCAAGCCAGTTGCGGTTTGATTGGTCAATAAACGCAGCACCAAAAAAGCGAACAACAACGCCGCCAATCCGCCGACCAACGTGCCCGCCAGCATACCCAAAGAAGCATTGCCTGTATTGAGCGCGACCGCAAATGCCGAGACCGCGCCGAGCAACATCATGCCCTCAACCCCGAGGTTGAGCACGCCCGATTTTTCGGCGAGCAATTCGCCCATGCCTGCGACGATGAGGGGGATGGATGCAAGTAAGACACTGGCTAATAAACTGGACGCAAAGCCATTCATAAAGACCTTGATTGAAATGTGTGTGCGGTTGTAGAAATAATGAGCGGTATTATAATGGGTTTGCGGGCACAATTTGCACAAAAGTGGTGAGATTCTTGCGCTGTTTGCATCCACCCATTTGGCAAGGCTGATGCGGATTCAATCAGCGTCATTGCCTTTTTATACCCGATTGCCCATCGCCAAAGTCGCATAACCGACACCAATAAAATTGGTTTGCACCGCCAAATCATTGTGCAAAAACTGCGGTGTGATGTGCGCGGGAATCAGCTGGCGCAATTGTTGTTCGACGCGTTCTTTGTAACCGTCGGTTTTCCAAAACAGCGTCCCTTCAATCAAAATCCCTGTGGTAACCGCGCGTTCATCAAAATTGTCGGCATTTTGCCCTTTGATAATGGCCGCCAAAACCACAGCGGTTAAATCCGCGCTGCGCTCAATCACCGCGCGTGCCGCCTGCGCAATGTGTGCGTCGGGGTAGTCGCGCAAATTTGCCACCATGCCTGCGTGGGATTGAATGTCATCAGGATCAAAAGCGTACTCAGCAGGTAAATTCATGCACACCTCGCGTCCGACCACTTGTCCAAACAAAGGCGCGATGTAGCGACCTGAAGCGGCTTTTTCCAAACGTTGTTTGTTCGGATGGTCGTGGATGCGTTGCTCGTTGAGTGCCTCATCAAACGCACTTAAAAATTTCGGATGAAAGTTGCCGATTTCCAAATTTACTGCCATCAGGTCAGACTCTGACCAAGCTTGTTTTTCCTCACGAGTCAGTTTGGTGATTTGACTGACAGGGTAAAACGCCGCTGCGTTCAATCCCGTTCCCGCGATGAGACCGATGTATTGGTCGCAGTCCGCCAACCACGCGCCCGCCAATAATGTGGTGACGGTGTCGTTGAGTACAGGGATTTTTCGCGCGGTTTGTTGGTTATTGGCAATCGCGTTGCCAATCAGTTCACGTAAGGAACGACCGACCACATTTTCGACGTTAATGCCTTTGGTCCAAGTGACCAATTGCGCGTCGCCATCGGGTGTGTTGGTTGATGGGTAGGAGAAACAATAGCCCAAATCAAATTCGGGTTGCTGACAAACCTGATGCACCAAGTCGGCTTGGCGTTGAAAAAACACCTCGGCTGAAATCGCACCGACTTCTTGCGCTTGGCTCATCAGGGTTTCATCACGTCGTTTGGGCTGAACAAAGCGCACCTCATTTTGCTCAAATGCAATCTGTGCGGCGCGTACATTCGTGCCGCCCGCGTCCAAAACCACCACTTCGCCATCGTGTAACGTCGCGGGTAAGTGCGTGAACGCAGGCAAAGCCTTAATCGCATGATTGGGTTGAGCCAAACCTTGCGCAATTTCGGCAACCATTTGGTCGCGGATCTCCATAAGTTGCGCTGTGGATAAAGAGATGATGTGGCTCGCTGTGGTTGTGTTTGAGTTATTCATGTGGGTTTGCCTCGCGAATGGCGCGGTGGGTGTCTTGTTTGTGTTGGGCACGCAAAGATTTACGGCTGTGGCGGTGGCTACCTGCTTTGCGCAACAGTGCCGCGACAACCAGTGGATTACGTGGTTTTTGTACTTGCCGCGATAATGATTTGCGTTTGCTGATTTTCATAATGATTTAAATTAAAACTTACAATCAACGATGCGCACTTACTGCGCACCATCCAATTCGGGGGTTGGCTGTTCGGGTCGGGCTTGCATAATCCAGCCGCCGATGATTTCGCCCGCTTCTTCGAGCCCGATGCGGTTGGTGGAGGAAAACAATTGCACCGTACCCCATTCGCCCGACAAATCCGTCAATTGCTTGCGCACGGCGAACAGGGTTTTATTACGCTCGTTGTTGGTCAGTTTGTCGCATTTGGTGAGCAAAATGTGAATCGGGCGCGCCAAAGGCACGAACCACTGAATCATTTGGATGTCCAAATCGGTCAAACCACGGCGAATGTCAATCATCAGCACCAAGCCTTTGAGTTGGTCGCGCTCTTGCAAATACGCCGACAGCAAACGATTCCAATGGTCTTTGACCGCCAAAGGGGTTTTGGCATAGCCATAACCCGGTAAATCCACCAAATAGCCATAGGTTTCGCCGCGCCGACCCACAGTAAAATAGTTGATGTGTTGGGTGCGTCCAGGGGTGTTGCTCGAAAACGCCAAACGTTTTTGATTGCACAGCACATTGATGGCACTGGATTTGCCTGCATTGGAACGACCTGCAAAAGCAATTTCAGGAAAAGGTGCTTTGGGCAAGTCTGCATAATGGTTGACTGTGGTAAAAAACTCACTGTGGTGCAAGATTGACATGAATCGCTTTCTAATAAGGTAAAACCCAACAATAACCCGAATAAGTTTAAGGGATAAGTCTTGGCAGATTGGTTGCAGTATTGTACAATGTTCGATGAATATTACGGCAATTTTGTAACGATTGTGGAAATGTGAGGCATTCGCAGCGCGTGCTGTGCGCTTTCACCGTCATTGTGACACAAAATGTGCCACGTCCATTTTGAGTTTGCTCAACTTATAGGTTCTGATTATGAAACGTTCTTACGCATATCTTTTAGCAGCGGCGGGCATTGTCGCAGCGATTTCGGGTGTTGCCATTGCTCAACAAGCAGCGACACCAGCAGATGCCGCGCCTGTGGCAGTGGCGGCTCCCGCAGTAGATGCCGCAGCCCCCGCAGCAGCTCCTGCGGCGGCATTTGACATTAAGTCGGTAGAATCAATGCCTGTGGGTATTGAGCGTGGTAAAGCCATTGCGGCTGGAGTGTGTGCGGCGTGTCATATGGCAGATGGAAACAGTGTTGTACCATCGCAACCTAAACTTGCAAGCCAACATCCTGCATATTTTGAGAAACAAATGATGGATTTTAAAGTTGCAG
Organism: Hydromonas sp.; assembly: GCA_017986195.1. Lineage (GTDB taxonomy): Bacteria > Pseudomonadota > Gammaproteobacteria > Burkholderiales > Burkholderiaceae > CTSOIL-112. The sequence goes on along the minus strand of JAGNWC010000006.1, from coordinate 5,607 downwards.
AAGGTGCAACAGTTGCCGCACGCGAAAATGCCATCATGGCAGGTCAAGTTGCCTTGTTGTCTGCAGATCCCAAACAATATGCCAATGATGTGAAAAGTTTGGCGATGTGGTTTGCTTCACAAAAATTAAATCCAGAAACCTCTAAAGGTGTGAATCCAGACTTGGGTTTGAGTATTTATCGCGGTGGTATCGTGAGCAAGGGTGTTCCTGCTTGTGCGGGTTGCCACAGCCCAACAGGTGCGGGCATCCCAAGCCAATATCCGCGTGTATCGGGTCAATTTTCTGAGTATATGGAAGCACAGCTTAAAGCGTTCCGTGAAGATCAACGTAAGAATAGCCCAGCGAATCAAATGCAAGACATCGCTAAAAAACTCACTGACACTGAAATTAAAGCGGTGGCAGATTATATGGCGGGTGTTCGCTAAGTTAAAATAATGGATGGTGCTTACATAATTAAGGCACATAAATCAGTAACAATATCGGGCGGTGATTTACCGCCCGATTTTTATGAAAAAATTTGATGAACGCCCTACGCCCCCCTGAGTTCACACGGTCAGTGCCAAATAACAATGCCTTTGCTTCGCGCTTATGGGATTTTATCGGTTCTATGCGGTTCGCCGTGAGTATTTTAAGCATTGTGGCAATTGCCAGTGCAATTGGTACCATCATCAAGCAGAATGAGTCCAAACTGAATTATGTGGATAAATTTGGTGATTTTTGGGCAAATGTATTCGCGGTTTTGGGTATGCACGATGTGTACAACCAAGCGTGGTTTTTGGTCATGTTGGTGTTTTTATTGGCTTCCACCAGCATCTGTTTGATACGCAATACACCGAAAATGTTGCACGACATGCGTGCATATAAATTGCACAACCGTACCAATACTTTGCGTCACATGCCCGAACACGTGCAGTGGCAAAGTGTTTTAAACCCACATGAATTGACCACGCGGGTGACGCAGTTGTTTGAACGCATGGGTTATCAAGCGCGTGCCAGTCAAGATAATAGCGATGGGCAAACCAAGGTCTATTTTGCTGCCAAACGCGGTCGTTACAACCGCTTGGGTTATATTTTTACGCATTTGGCGATTGTGGTGATTTGCTTGGGTGGTTTGTTGGATTCTGAATTGTCCATCCGTGCGCAAGTTTTATTTATGGGCAAAAAGCCTCTGACCAATGCCACTCAGTACAAAGATGTGCCCGCAAGTGGCATTTTATCTGAAGGCACACTCAGTTACCGAGGCACGATTCGCATCCCTGAAGAAAAATCAACCGATTTTGTCGAAATTCCATACGGGCAAAACGCATACCTATTGCAGGATTTGCCGTTTTGGGTGCGGTTGGATAAATTCAATGTTGAATATTACAGTACAGGTATGCCCAAATTATTCGCCTCAGAGGTGACCGTCAAGGACAAAGAAACAGGGCAAGAGTTCTCACAGACCATCAGCGTCAATCACCCGTTGCGCTACAAAGGTGTGGCTTTGTATCAAGCCAACTTTGATGCCAACGAAACGCCGATGGCATTAAAAATTCATCCTTTATTTGGCAAAGACAACCAAGCCAAAGACCTGACCGCGCAGGTCGGCGGCGTGAATGAATTTCCCTTTGCTGATAAAAAATACCGTCTGGAATGGCGCGATTTCAAGCCCATCAATGTATTCCCCGTGGATGAGCAAGTGGCGAAAAACCGCACCGAGGCTTTTGGTCACGCGATGAACCCCAAGGGTACGAGCAAACAGTTTCAAAATTTTGGCGCGAGCGTGACCTATGTGCTGCGCGACGATGCGGGCAATGCCACCGAATACACCCAATACGCCTCACCCGTGATGCTCGATGGTATTCCGACCCTCGTGAGTAGCAAGCGAGACAGCGTTGGTGGTGAAGTGATACATTTTCGCATTCCGATGGATGCCGATGGTGGCGTTGCTGACTTCATGCGCTTGCGTGCTGCATTGGCGGACGAGGCAACGCGCAGTGAGATTGCCAAACGCTATGTGGCGCAATACATAAACACCGTTGGTAATGTGACACAAACACAAAACGGCGTGGAACAAACCCTATTGAGTTATAGCAAAGAAGGCTTGGAAGGATTGGGACAACAAATTTCGACAACCGTTCCCGAGGCAGAGCGTGATAAGATTGCGGAAACCATTATTCAGGTATTGCAAGCGAGTATGTTTGAGGGATTGAACATTCGCCGCGCACAAGAAGGGTTGCCCGCTCGCGAGTTGAATCAAAATACAGCGCAATACATACGGTTGTGTTTGTACAGTCTCTCAGAATACCGCTTGTTTGGTTCGCCCGTGATGGTTGAATTGCATGGGTTTGATTTAAAACAAGCCAGCGGTTTGCAAGCGACGCGTTCACCTGGGCAATGGTGGGTGTATTTGGGTTCAGTGATGTTGGTGCTCGGCACTTTGGCGATGGCGTTTATTCGTGAGCGACGAATTTGGTTGCACATCACGCCAAACGCAATAGGCGGAAATACAATCACCATGGCGATGAGCAGTACGCGCCGAACCTTTGATTACCAGCAACACTGGGCGCAGATTAAGCAAGCGATGCAGACTGAAACCACGAGTTGATTTTTATGCGCGCAATGACGAACAATTTACGGGAAGTTTTTTGGGTCATCCCATTTTATTTTAGCACCACCACAGTTGTTTTTACATATTGAGGAAGAGCATGAGTTCAACATCCAACTCGCCGAATTTAACTCCGATTGATTTGTCGGCACATCAAAAGTCACAGGCACAAAACACTTCATTCCTCGCGCGTTTAAACGTGCGTGATGTGGTGTTTGCGGTGCTGACGGTCGCTTTGTTTGCTTATGGCGCGATGAAAAATTTGGGGTTAATGGACATCTATGAAAAGGTGATATTACTGTTTTCTGTGCTGTCGATTATTGCCTTGGCATGGTTTTGGCGACCTTTGCAGTGGGTGTTCGGCTGGGTCGCGGTGATTTCACTCGGCGCGGTCGCGATGTATGCGGGTGACTTGGCACGTGGCGAAACGGGCTTTGGCTTGAAATACATGTTTGCCAGTCAGCCCTTGGTGATGTGGATGAGTGTGTTGTTTATCTTGGCAACGCTGGCGTATTGGGCGGGTTTGATTTGGACGCGTGCCACCACCATGAGCTGGCTCGGTAGCAAGTTGACTTTTGCAGGTTTGATTGCAGGTACGGCGGCACTTGCGGTGCGCTGGCACGAAGGTTATCTAATTGCACCTGATGTGGGGCATATTCCCGTATCCAATTTATACGAAGTGTTTATTTTATTTGCATTGTTAACCACGGCTTTTTATTTGTATTACGAAGAGCACTACGACACCAAGCAATTGGGTGCATTCGTGATGCTGATAGTGGTGGCTGCAGTTGGGTTCTTGTTGTGGTACAGCATTGAACGTGGGCAGCAAGAAATCAAACCACTGATTCCCGCCCTGCAATCGTGGTGGATGAAAATTCATGTGCCCGCGAATTTTGTTGGTTACGGTACATTCTCGATTGCCGCGATGGTCGGTTTTGCGTATTTGGTGAAATTTGTTGGCACGCCGTTTGCTAATTTGCCTGCGGCATTCCAAGCCAGTTACAGTCAGTCGGGTGCATTGCCCTCAGCGGACGATGTCAATGCGCCACAAATTTTGGCAGGAATGAAAGCGCAACACGCCAAACGAACCAAAATATTGACTGTGGTGCTATGGGTACTTGGTGCGTGCCTGTTCATCGAGCCGATGATTTTTCGCACAGGGGTTACTGCAGAGTATCTCTCGACTTATTGGGCGATGTACTTTGGTGCAGGTTTGCTGATTGTGGGCTTTATATTGTTGTGGCGCAAACAGCTGGCAACACGTTTGCCTGATTTTTCAATACTTGACGACATCATGTACAAAGCGATTGCCATCGGCTTTGTATTCTTCACCATTGCCACGATTCTCGGCGCGTTTTGGGCGGCGGATGCTTGGGGCAAATACTGGAGCTGGGACCCGAAAGAAACGTGGGCATTGATTGTTTGGCTCAACTACGCCGCATGGTTACATCTGCGTTTGATGGCGGGGATGCGCGGCACGCGCAGTGCGCTGTGGGCTTTGGTCGGATTGTTGATTACCGGTTTTGCGTTTTTGGGTGTGAACATCTTCTTGTCAGGTTTGCATTCCTACGGCACGCTGTAAGGATCAACGACAACAATAGGGGCAGTTTTTGCCCCTATGTTTTTTGGAGGTGTGCGTATGAAAGCAATGGTTTTTACGTCTTCCCTGTTGTTTGGCTGGGCAAGTGCACAAAGCGCGTGGGCTGCCAATCCTTATCCGACCAATGGCACATGCGATGGATTGCCCAAAATCAATCTGAAAACCCCTACGGGTACGTGCGTGGGCGTGGTCGCGAGTGATTTAAAAATGCCACGCGGTGTATTGCCACTTGCGGATGATGTCTTGCTCGTCACCGAAATGGGCGCGTGGGACAAAGGGCGTGGGCGACTGAGCCGATTGCTGTGGCAAAACGGACGTTTTGAGCGCACGACTTTATTAGACCATTTAGACCGTCCGCATGGCATCGCACTCGGTGCGGACGGCTGGGTGTACATCGGCGAAGCCTCGCGCATCATTCGCATCAATCCCCAATCCCTCAAAGACACACCCCAAGTCGTCATCGACAAACTGCCCGATGGCGGCAATCACCCACTCAAACAAATCCTGTTCGGTAACGATGGCGCGCTGTACATCAGTATGGGTGCGCAGACCGATCACTGCGAAAACGCCAATGGCTCTGCACCCAAATACCCTTGCGCCGAGGCTGTTGGTGCGCGTGCCACGGGCTCGGTTTGGAAAGTCACGGGATGGCAAAAAAATCAACCACAATCTGTCGTCTATGCTCGTGGACTGCGCAACGCCATGGGCATGACGTGGAGTGCGAAAGGTGAATTGGTGGTGACCGACAACGGGCGCGACTTTATCAACCGCAGCAACGCCCAACTCTCGGACGCACAACTGCCGCACGATGAACTCAATGTGGTGGCGCAAAACGCTGACTACGGTTGGCCATACTGCTATGACCACAACCGCGTGAATCCCGAATACAGTCGATACCCCAAAGCCTGTACCAACAAAGTTTCGCCCGCCGTTCTGTTGCCCGCACACAGCGCGCCACTCGGAATCATTCGTTACCCAGAGAGTGGTGAAATTACCGCGTTGCGTGGGCAATACCTTGTCGCATTGCACGGCTACCGTGACACAGGGCATCGGCTCGTGGCTTTTGCTAGCAATGCCGCAGGTCAGCCCGCAGGTAAAATCACAGAAGTCATCGGCAACTGGTCAGCCCAAGGTTCACAACCAATGGGTGCTCCCACCGAAGTACGCGCCTCACCATCGGGCAAACTCTACATCACCGATGATCGAAATGGGGTGGTGTTGCGGTTGGGGAATGGGCGGTGAAATTGGTATTGAAATTTGATAGTTTCCAACACAACATTTTATTCCTTGAGTTGTAAAAAATTAACGCGTTGTTTACAGTATTTTCGGAGAAAATACTGTAATGAACATACACAAACGAACCCGCTTAACACCATTAGACCGAGAGGAAATATGGCGTTTATACCAAACCCGACAATGG
>JAGNWC010000153.1 GCA_017986195.1 Hydromonas sp. | reverse complement strand
TCACAAAAATACGTGTCGGAGAAATTCAACTTACCCGCCAAATCATTGGATTTCGTTTTCCACGGTGGTTCGGGTTCAACTGAAGCGGAAATCAAGGAGTCGGTCAGTTACGGCGTGGTCAAAATGAACATCGACACCGATACGCAATGGGCGAATTGGCAAGGTGTTTTGAACTACTACAAAGACAAAGAAGCCTATTTGCAAGGTCAACTCGGCAATCCAGAGGGCGACGACAAACCGAACAAAAAATACTACGACCCCCGCGTTTGGTTGCGCAAAGGTCAGGAGTCTATGGTGGCGCGTTTGATGCAAGCGTTTACTGAGCTCAATGCGGTCGATGTGTTGTAATCGCAGGCAAAAACCAAGCCTAAACGCTTGAAATTACGATAAAATATCGGCTGTTTCGATACTTGGCTCGCCCAATGAGAACCTCACTCATTGGGCGTTTTACTTTTGGATACAACATACCACCATGACCGCACTCTACGCCACTTCCATCAAATCTCTGCCCCTACTTGCCAAAGGCAAAGTCCGCGACACCTATATCATTGATGATGACCATCTATTGATGATTACCACTGACCGCTTGAGTGCGTTTGACGTGGTGATGAATGAGCCAATTCCCGAAAAAGGTAAGGTGCTCAATCAAATGAGCAACTTTTGGTTCGCACAATTGCACGATGTGGTACCCAATCATTTAACGGGCATTGACCCGACTACTGTGGTTGCACCCGATGAAGTGGCGCAGGTCAAAGGGCGTTCGGTGGTGGTCAAACGTCTCAAACCGATTTTGGTCGAAGCCGTGGTGCGTGGCTACATCATTGGCACGGGCTGGAAAGACTACTTGGCAACGGGTAAAGTTTGCGGCATTGCATTGCCCGCAGGTTTGCAATTGGCAGAAAAACTACCGCAACCTTTGTTCACACCCGCAGCGAAGGCTGATGTGGGCGAGCACGATGAAAACATCTCGTTTGATGAAGTGGTTGAACGCATTGGCGAGCCATTGGCAAAGCAAATCCGCGAAGTGAGTTTTGCCTTGTATCAAAAAGCCGCAGATTACGCGGCGAGCAAGGGTATCATCATCGCCGACACCAAGTTTGAATTTGGCTTGGACAAAAATGGCGTGTTGCATGTGATGGACGAGGTTTTAACTGCCGATTCATCGCGCTACTGGCCCGCTGATGAATACAAGGTCGGCATCTCGCCACCGAGTTATGACAAACAATACGTGCGTGATTACTTGGAAACCCTTGACTGGAATAAAACCCCGCCCGCGCCCGCATTGCCACAAAATGTGATTGATGCGACAGCGGCGAAATACCGTGAGGCGTTGGTGAAAATCACGGGGCAAGATTTGGCGGCATGAGGCAATAATGCGTTTTTCCGTCATTGCGAGTAGGTGGTTCACCGCGAAGCAATCCATATGATGTCAACTCAGCGAATCTTGTTGGATTGCTTCGCTGATCAATTATCGCTCGCAATGACGAAATCAAAAATTGAATAGTACCCATTAAACAAGGGAAAAACATGAACAACACAACCCCCATCATCGGCATCCTCATGGGCAGTAACTCCGACTGGCCGATTATGAAAAACGCGGCAGACATACTCGAACAATTCGGCGTGGCGTTTGAAGCCAAAGTTGTCTCGGCGCACCGCATGCCCGATGATATGTTTGCTTACGCCGAAACTGCGCAAAGTCGCGGCATTCGCGCCATCATCGCGGGCGCAGGCGGCGCAGCCCATTTGCCAGGAATGCTCGCAGCGAAAACCATCGTGCCCGTATTTGGCGTACCCGTGCCGACCAAAAATTTGGGCGGACAGGATTCACTGTACTCCATCGTACAAATGCCCAAAGGCGTGCCTGTCGCGACATTCGCCATCGGCGAAGCGGGCGCGGCGAACGCGGCACTGCACGCGATTGCGAATTTGGCGATGACTGACGAGTCACTGGCGCAAAAACTCACCGAATTTCGTGCGCAACAATATGCCCACGCGGCGGGGATGGTGTTGGAATAAAAATGTTAATGCATTAACTTAAAGTGGAACTCGGTCGTAAATTTAAAGATGCTTGAGTTCCCCTCTCCCGTGAGCGGGAGAGGGGTTAGGGGAGAGGGTGCAAATGCAACGTGAAGCAAGTCAAAAGCAACGCCTCTTAAATTTTGCAAAAAACATGCGTCATACCCCAACCGAGGCCGAAGCAAAAATTTGGTATCACCTGCGAGCCAAACGAATGTGTGGTGTAAAATTCAAACGCCAAGCACCAATGGGCGCATACATCGTGGATTTTGTAGCAAAACACGAGCATTTGATTATCGAAATCGATGGCGGACAACACAACGAACAAATTGATAAAACACGCACCACATGGTTAGAAAACCAAGGATTTAAAGTGTTACGATTTTGGAACAATGAAGTTTTAACGAATATCGAGGATGTGCTGGAAGCCATACGATTGAATTTGGTGCCAACGCAACCTCCCTCTCCCCCAACCCCTCTCCCGCTTGCGGGAGAGGGGAGCGAATGAGCCTTTTTCAGGATGAACTTAAATGAACACAAACCGATTTACTGACAATATTGTAAAAGCACGAAAGTTATTAACAATTTTTATATTATTGTTCGTTTCGATCTCGACGTATGGAAAAACCTCCGCTGACTACGACAAACTTTATAGTGACTGTGTGGGCAAAACCATAGAAGAAAATAATTTGGGAGGCATTAACAATGGCGTAGTGGATGCTTGTTCTAATTATGTATCCGACATTGCTAAAAAAAACATTACACGATTGTATAAAATTTTTTATAACAGGTTGAACGCGGACTCTCCTGATGATGCGTTGAAGTTTGAAGCATCTCAAAAATCATGGTTGGCATATCGCAACACGCATTGTGAATTGATGGGACAATATGTGGGTAGCCCCATGTATGGCTTTTGCCCCATGCAATTGAATCAGGCGCGCGCTGCGGAATTACAAGAATTGGTTGGAGAATAAATGTTGTCATTGAAAGAATCTATTACCCCACCCGCCACC
>JAGNWC010000152.1 GCA_017986195.1 Hydromonas sp. | reverse complement strand
TGGCGTACCTGAGCAAGCCATTCCTTGCACCGCCGCACTAATTGGTCGTGAGTTGAATTTGGATGGCTCTGAGCATATTGCTTGTTTTGACATCAATGCCACTTGCTTGTCATTTTTAGTCGCATTGGACAGCGTGGCCGCACAATTGAGTTCAAAACGTTTTCATACGGTTGTGATTGTTTGCTCTGATTTGGCATCACGCGGTGTAGATTTTACGCATTTGGAATCGGCCGCTATTTTTGGTGATGGTGTGGTTGCCACTATTGTGCAATGGGACAGTACTGAACACTCTGGCATCCTGCATGCCCAATTAACCACCTATCCACAAGGCTGGGCCAGCACGCAGATTCGCGCAGGTGGCACACAAGTCAACCCACGCACCCACACGCACCTCATGACCGAGGATTTTTTATTTCAAATGGATGGACGCGCTGTTTTTAAATTGGCAAAGCAGGTTTTGCCGAGTGCTTTGACACGCTTTTTGCGCGACGCCCAATTAAGTTTAGATGACTTTGACTGGGTTGTGCCTCACCAAGCCAGCCATTTGGCCATGCAACATATGCGCAAATCATTGGGTATCGCTTCGCATAAAATCATCGACATTTATCGTGATTACGGCAATCAAGTCGCTGCCAGTTTGCCCACTGCTCTTTCCGTTGGAATTGCTGATGGACGTATTCAACGTGGTCATAAAATTTTGTTGCTCGGTACAGGTGCGGGTTTATCGATTGGCTTTTTGGCTTTGCAATACTGATGAATAGACAAATCACATCCCTTTATCACACCACATCGTCGCCCCGTTACTGGGTTACGGGTGCAACGGGCGGTTTGGGACGCAATTTGGTGGAGCGACTCTGTGCGCAAGGCGTGAATGTCTTTGCCATCGGCCGAAACACATCTGTTGGCAAGGCTCTCACGCAATTGGGTGCGCAATTCATTCCCGTTGACCTCACACAAACCACAACGCAATACTGGCAATCGCAGTTTCATTCCAACGATATAGTAATTCACTGCGCGGCTTTATCCTCTCCTTGGGGCAACTATCGAGATTTTTATGCGATTAATGTTCAGGTCACTGAGCGACTCGCACAAGCGGCACTGACTTGCAATGTACGCCGATTCGTGCACATATCGACCCCGAGTCTGTATTTTAACTTCAGTCACCAAATTAACATTCGCGAAAATACTCCTTTGCCGCGTCCAGTCAACCACTACGCAGCAACCAAGCGACTTGCCGAGGAGCGGTTACAAATTTACGCCCAGCAAGGTTTAAATATCTGTATTTTGCGCCCTCGCGCGATTTATGGTGCACACGACAATGTATTGGTTCCGCGTATTTTGCGTGCGTATCGCAATGGCGTGATGCCGCTGATTGCAGGTGGTCAAGCATGGGTCGATTTGACGTATATGGACAATCTCGTAGATGCGATTGAACTGGCAGCGCACGCACCGATTGATTTTATCGCCCAGCCCATCCCAACGTACAACATCAGCAATGGTGATCCGATTCAATTAAAAACTGTATTCGATGCGCTGCTCACACATGTAGATAAAGCACCGCGCTACAAAAATATTCCGTGGCACGTCATTCATCCACTGGCGCATGTGCTGCAAGCGGTGTCCGCCATCACACGACGCGAACCGATTATCACACCTTACTCGGCAGGTGTATTGGCGTTTAATCAAACTCTGTGCATTGAAAAAGCACGAATTGAATTGAACTACCAACCGCGTGTACGCACCCTTGAAGGCATAGAACGCTATCTTAAATGGCGGACAGATTATGGTTAAACTGGACTTTTTTCGCGTCGGTTCGTGTTGTCATCCCAACTGGGTCACGATTCAAGGTGGCGGTTGGCGCAACACCACATTCCCTTCATTGGCAGTCCTGCTCCGCCACCCCGTGCATGGCAATTATTTATTTGACACAGGTTACTCAGAACACTTTCATACCGCAACCAAACATTTCCCCGAAAAAATCTACCGACTGGTCACGCCGATTCGCTTTAATCCGCACGACGATATTCGTGAACAATTACATACATTGGGAGTTGATGCACATTCGATTCGTGGCATATTCATCTCGCATTTTCACGCCGACCATGTGGCGGCACTGATTGACTTTCCCAAAGCCGCTTTTCATGCATTGTCAAGCGCATACGATGGCGTGGCACATTTGGGCAAAATCGACGCACTGCGGCGTGCATTTTTACCCACGTTGTTACCACATGATTTTAAAAACCGCTATCAGGCCATTGACAGTATGCGCACTCTTTGCGCATTGCCCAAACAAGCGCATCCATTTGCCCATGGTTATGATTTTTTTGGCGATGGTTCGGTATTTGTGGTTGAGCTGGCAGGCCATGCGCGTGGACAGATGGGTTTATGGATTCAGGGCAACGACCATCAACCCGCTACATTTTTGGTTGCCGATGCCTGCTGGTCAAGCAAAGCATTTGAACAAAACATACCACCCTCGTGGCTCAGTTACTTCATTCATGATAATAAAAAAGCGTATTTACAAACCTTACAGCACATTCATGAACTGTCGCAACGCAACCGTGATGTGCTGATTATGCCTTCACATTGCGAACAAAAACTCACACAACACACCCACAGCATCGCCTGTGCATCGGATTGCGCGCAATGAAGGCTTTGAACTCATTCTTGAGTTTTATCAGCACATTTATCCGCGTGCGCTGGGGCATGCGCTTTAAAAATCGAGCGCAGTTGGTGCGTTATCAACAACGCGCCATGTCACAACATCGGCAAACATGGTGGTCACGTTCAGATTTTTACCGCCCTTATTTGAGCCACCCAAACGATGTACCCCTGATGAATAAAGCCTGCATGATGACTCATTTCAATGCCTTAAACACTGTTGGCATTGATAAACAGCACGCACTTGATTTGGCTCGTCGTGCAGAACAAACACGAGACTTTTCAACCCACATCCATTCGATTTCGGTCGGATTGTCTTCGGGGACTTCAGGTCTTGCGGGGATTTTCCTTGCCAGTCCTATAGAACAAGCGCGCTGGGCGGCGATT
>JAGNWC010000005.1 GCA_017986195.1 Hydromonas sp. | reverse complement strand
GATGAGCACATCCACATCGCTACTGGCGGTGTCATTGCCTTTGGCAATCGAGCCATAGATAAAGGCGAAATCAATCTGCGCCCATGCGGGCATGAGTGCAGTTTGTAAAACTTGCGCCACACCAAAGGTTTTGACCACGATGCCGCGTAATTCGGCGAATATAGGAGAGTCCGCGTTGGCTTGATAAAACTTTTGATTGCCCACACGCCAAGTATTGACCAATCTTGCATCGGTCAATCGCACCAATTCGCGCTGAACCGCGCCCGCACCTGAGTTCGCTAACGCAATCATTTCATTGGCATAAAAAGCCCGTTCAGGCTGACCAAACAGCAAAGCCAATACGTTTTGCTGTGTTTTGGTGAATAGTGTGTTTGATATACCCATAAAGGGAATGATAGTACCCAATATGGGTTTTGTCAATGTAGAATTTCAAGATGAAACATGAAACTCACAAATAAGATATTTGTGGATGCGTTTTCGGATGCTTCGCGGTAATTATTTGGGGGTAGGAAAGGCATAATCCTATTCGCAAACATTTGATTGTGTTTTATTGCGACATATATTGACGCACATAGATGCTCTAATGTGAACACTTCAAACCATTAATTACATCATTCGTGATTTCCGATGATGATTTTCTTGGGTCGAAGAATATTGTTCACTTTAGGAGAAAACTATGTTGAAAAGGATTTTCGGAGTATTGCTCGCACTATCTCTGTTGGCATCATGCAGTGTGTTCAAAAAATCTGCCTCGTGCGACTCAGAAAATGTCACTGCGCTTTATACCGATTTAATCACGAAGGAATTGGTAAAGACCATGAGTAGCCGTGAGGAGTTTGGCGATTTTGTGGTGAGTGAGTCTCAGGCTCGGTCATTGATTGGATTGCTCAAGTTCGAGCTGGAGCAGGTACGCACAACCATGAGTGACCCAAACAGTTCTAAGAAAAGTTGTGACGCTAAGCTCAAAATAGTGATGCCGCTTAATATGCTCGAAAGCGCAGAATCCACACGTCAAAATCTCTATGACGCTGCTAACAATGGTGGGGATGTACACCTTGCGTCTATATACAGTATCCCAGTGCGCGATCAATTGTCAAAAACTCAGTTCGACCTCGAAGCGAACACTTTGAGTAAAAACACCTCTTTTGAAATTCAGCCCACAGATGATGGAAAGACACTGTTCATGAGCTCTAAGGATATTTCAGATAAAGCGAAAAGTATTGCCTTTGTTTTGGTGCTCAACCCATTGGAGAACAAAGCCAAAGAACTCAAAGGCAATGCAGATGTCAAACTTGCTCAAGAAGCTGAAAACGAGTTGAATTTAGCAAAACAGAATTTCGAACTCGCCAAAAACGAAAACCGCGCAGCACGAGATCAACTCAATACTCGCTGGAAAATGTTACCTGCTGATGTCAGCTCACAACTGCTACAGGGGCAACGGGCATGGGTCGCACAAAAAAAAGTGACATGCGGAGAACCAAATAGTTCGAAGCTCACCCAGCCTCAAAGCGTCGCCGAGTACAATGCTTCCAAAGAGGCACTCGACTGCGACACGCGTATGACTCAGGAAAGACTAAACTACCTTAGTTATTAAAACTGCTGTTGCCGATTGATATTTGCGAACGTGTTGGAGATTTTCATTTTCGCATAGATGATTCGGAATGGTTTTCCACTGAATGAGTCGATAAACCGCATCGAGCTGGATTTGTTCTGGCTCGATTTACTTACCCAATTTCATGTTGCTTTGTCTCATAGGTTTGCGTGTGCAAAAATGTTCGCTGTCATCGCATCGATTAGACGGCTTGATTAGAATTGCAACCCTCTCTGAGCAGAGTATTTCAAGGATAAATCATGCTTTTATTCTTAGATTTTGACGGTGTTTTGCATCCCGAATACCATGAAATTTGTGTCCCTGATGACGTCGCGTTTTGTCATCTGCCACGTTTTGAGGTAATTATGCGCGAGTATCCAAGCGTGGAAATCGTCATCAGTACGTCTTGGCGGACGATTCTCAATCTTGAATGTCTGCGTCGATATTTTTCCACTGATATTTCACAGCGAGTAATTGGCGTGACTCCTATTTTGGCGGACGAAAACTCGTATCAGCCAGCACTGCGTGAGAAAGAAATATTGGCTTGGTTAGTAGCAAACCAGCGCACAGCCGAGAAGTGGATTGCGGTGGACGATAGAACGTGGCAATTTGTGAATCATCGCGCTCAACTGGTGGCGTGTGTGGGTTATCGTGGTTTAGATGAAGAAGCTGGGGCACGTTTACGTTTGGCTTTGGAGCAAATTCAGGACTCATCTAATCCCTAAATACGACGTATTTCGTCGCAATGTCGTTTTATAATGGCGACATCATTCAACAAAGGAATTCATTATGAGATACATATTTTTAGACACAGAAACCACGGGACTATCACCAGCCAATGGCGACAAACTTGTTGAAATTGGCGCAGTGGAAGTGATTAACCGCCAGATTACGGGGAAAATCTTTCATCATTACATCAATCCACAGCGCGGTTCAGACGAAGGTGCACTTGGCGTACATGGTTTGACGACCGAGTTTTTGAGTGATAAACCGTTATTTCATAGCATTGCACAGGACTTACTGAGTTTTGTAAACGGAGCGACCGTGTTTATTCACAATGCGCCCTTCGATTTAAGCTTTCTCAATGCGGAACTGAGTGAATCAGGCTTGAACACATTTGAAAGTATCACTGTGGTGGACACTTTGGATCTTGCTAAGCGTAAATACCCCGATGAGCGCAACAACCTCGATGCCCTGTGTGAGCGATTGGGTGTGGATAATACAGAGAGGACGTTTCATGGCGCGTTGCTCGATGCAAGTATATTAGCGAAAGTGTATCTTGCTATGACAGCTGAGTAATTAACTTGGCAATAGCAGACGTGAACAACCCCATCGCACAAAGGACAACTATGAGCCGCATCATCGCCCTCATATTTGACTTTGACATCACCCTCTCGCCCACATTCCAGCAACAAGTTTTATTTGACGCATGGGGCGTGGATGCCAACACCTTTTGGGCAGAGTGCGACGCGCTCGCAGCGCGAGGCTATGATTTAGAGCACGCCTATATGCGCAACCTCATCGACTACGGGCGGCGCGACCCGAAATTCGCGCTGACCAACGCGCAACTGTACGAAATGGGCAAACGCGTCACGCTCTACCCAGGGCTATCCCGCGTTGGAGGGCAAACATCTATATTTGACGACCTCAAAGCCCTGCTCACCCGCCCCGAATTCGCCCATCACAATATTGAACTTGAATGTTACTGCATCAGCGGTGGGCTAAAACCCATGATAGAAGGTGCGTTTGACGCGCATGGACTTTCGGACTATTTCAAAGAAATCTTTGCCTGCGAAATCGACGAAGATGACACAGGCAAACTCGGCTACATCAAAGAAACCGTCGGCCACACCATCAAAACCCAAAAACTATTCATGATAGGCAAAGGCATCTCACCGAAAAACGGCGATCCACCCGCCATGGTCAACGAAGTATTTGAAGAATACCGCATCCCATTCACCCAAATGCTATTCATGGGCGATGGACAGACCGACATCCCCGCGTTTTCACTCATCAACCGCGCAGGCGGCACCTCCATCGCCGTCTATCGAGAGGAGAAAAACGCAGACGGCAGCATCGACGAAGCCCGCACGCTCAAAACCTACCAAAAAGGCTACGATCTGGCCATACAATCAGGCCGCGCCGAGCAGCTACTCCCAGCGGACTACTCGGCAGGCAAACCGCTGAAAATGGCGTTGCTGGGGTATGTGGAGCGGTTGGCTGGGATGATGGCAGATGGCTTGTAAGAGTTGCGTAATGGCTGGGGTGGACAATCCTTAAATGTGTTTTAATCCAATAAAATTGGCGAATGCCTCAAATAAAGGAGTAAAAATTTTGACAAATAATTTAACACTCGCAATCACTACAATCGGTGATTTGTTGATAGATAATAAAATAACTAAAAATAGTGAGGGCAAGGGAATAGAGAACATCAATTTGGTCATTCCAAATTATCAGCGACCTTACAAATGGACGGCTAAAAATGTTATTCAGTTGCTGGATGACATTATCGACGCGAAAAATGCAAACAAGGAAATTTATAGGGTTGGAACGCTGATTCTCCACGACGACAAAGACAATAAATACAATATTGTCGATGGACAGCAGAGGACGATTTCTTTTTCTCTTTTACTTAAAGCCCTTGAAACACCAAAAGAAATAAATTTCTTAAAACAGTCCCTCTCTGACAATCCACATAACCGACGCAACATTCCCAATAATTTTCGAACGTTGCAAAGGCGAGTCAATAATTTTAGTGACGACAGAGAAAAAGCAGGTCTTCTTGAATACATCAAAACAAATTGTGAACTCATTGTGGTAATCACGAATGATATTTCTGAAGCATTTCAGTTCTTTGATTCACAAAATGCGCGAGGTAAAAAACTATATCCCCATGATTTACTCAAGGCATACCACCTGCGAGAGATGAATGATTTGGACGTGACTGAGACTGAAAAGGTGGTAAAAATTTGGGAAGATTTAGACCAAAAACAACTGGCAAATCTATTCAGTGAATATCTTTATCGACTGAAAGAATGGACGAAAGGCAATAAAGCTTGGGAATTGAATGAGCATAATATCGACAAATTCAAAGGCATTACACAGCAGGACAATTATCCCTATGCCCAATATTATAAAGGGGCGTTTGCATTTGCTGAAAACGTCAACAATTCTGCAATCCCATTTGTCACAGGTTCTCGAAAACTAAAGCCCTTTCAGTTAGACACGCCGATTGTGGCAGGCAAGCCATTTTTTGACTATGCAAAACACTATTTTGAAATTCTGAAAGATATTCAGAATAATGATAAATACGAGGGGTACTTTATCAATGATAATGAAATTGTTAAAACACTTGATCTGCATTACAAGAATGGTACGGGTAATAAAATCACTCGGTTATTGTTTGATACGGTGGTATTGCTCTATGTCGATAGATTTTGTCCAGTAACGCCCACGAAAATGGACTTAGAAATTTTTGAGCAGTTTGTGGTGTTTGGTTTTGTCTGGGCTTATTCATTGAGAGCGCAATATACTAATCTCGGTTGGCAATCTGCGCAAAACTATATTATGGGTAATGAAGAGTTGATCAATGCTTTCAATATATACAAAGCAATTATTGAAGCAGATTCACCTGTTTCGCTTTTAAGCACTCTTTCTGATAAAGTAAATCCACTGAAAAAATTGGAAATTAAGGCAAAAATAGATAACATAGTAACTCCGCAAAAAGGCGAAATTGCAGAAAATTATCTTTCCCATTTTAAAAAAAATAACTTCCTTTCGGAGGAAAAATAAATGACAACTAAATTACCACTAAAAGAACTTTCTATTCAAGAAATTTACAATGGTGAAAAGGCAACTTATGAAGTACCCATTTATCAGCGCAATTACGCTTGGGAAAAAGATGAAATTTCAACGTTGGTCCAAGATGTTTATGATGCATTTTTTGCAAAAAAACCAACCTATTTTATTGGAACATTAGTTTCTTTTAATAAAGGAGATGGTATTTACGAGGTCATTGATGGACAACAACGCCTTACAACCATCAATCTCGTGTTGGCTGCTTTGGAAATCACGCGCAATAATAAATTAACCTATCGAGCACGTAAAAAGTCAAATGATACGATACAAAGTATTCCAAAATTTTTTATTGACGAAAAAGATATTGGCATTGAAAATGGCTTTAAATACGCTCAAGGCTCGGTAAAGGATATTGTCCCCAAAGATGAGTTAAATAATTTTAAAGCGTACTTTCAAAAAAGTGTTCATTTGATTCACTATCAAGTTCCCAAAGACATTGATCTAAATCACTACTTTGAAATTATGAATTCGAGGGGTGAGCAATTAGAAAAACATGAAATTATTAAAGCTCGTCTTATTGAAAAACTGAATGACGAAGATAAGGCAAAATTTAACCGCCTTTGGGAATGTTGCAGCGAAATGAATGTTTACGTGCAGCAAAAATACAGAGATGTTGAAATTTTTGGGGGTAATCTTCGAGATTTTAGTCTATCAAATTTTGATGGATTACCAAAAGCGATTGGTAACGCAACTACACTAAAATGCATCAACGAACTAATCAGCAATAGCGGTGAATATAAATCGCAAGATAAAAAAGAATTTAATGACAGTTTTCAACCGATTATTGATTTGCCAAACTTTTTGCTAATTGTGTTGAAGCTTACCCGTATGGAGGAGAGGGATTTTAAGCCAACGAATTTTAATCTTGATGACAAAGAGTTGATCAATGAGTTTGATAAAATAGGGATTGATGAAAAATTTGTAAAGCAATTTGCATTTAATTTGTTGAAGGCTAAATATTTGCTCGACAATTATATTGTGCATCACGCAAATGAGGATGACACTTATGGAAGTAAACCTTGGAAACTCCAACGTTGGCAGAAGGATGATTCAAACGAGTCTAAAAACCTCGATGGTGAAAGTAATGAGCAAAACAAATTGGTGCTGTTGCTCTCTATGTTCGAGGTGTCGTTTAGTGCAAGGCAAAGGAAAAATTATCTATTCTACTGCTTACTCCACCTGTTTAATGATGATAGTCGTGATGTGAAAAAATATTGTGAATTTGTTGAGAATTTGGCAGATAAGTATTTCAAAGATGTCTATTTGGATAGTAATCAATTAAATGAAATCAATACGCCCAAACCAGGTAGTTTCGATAATACCATTCTCACAAAGGAAAATGAGTTAAATACTGACATCATATCAACGGGCAACGATTCGAATTTTGCTGCTATCTACGGGAATGGTACAGAGATTTCAAAAGGCGTGTCATTGTTTGTTTTTAACTATCTCGACTTTAAACTTTGGAAGTATTACGCCAAAGAGCTTCGAGGAGAAAAAACAAAAGATGGTAGTGAAGAGAGAAAAGTTTTTTTCCATAATCTTGGGTGTGGTGATTTCGGATTGGAAGTTTTTGACAAGTTTTATTTTTCGAGAACACGCAGAAGTTTAGAGCATTATTATCCGCAAGCCTTGGCGACAGGAAATGATGATAGGCTAAATCAAGAGCAAATTAACTGTTTTGGTAATTACGCCATGATTGGGAGTGAAATAAATAGTTCAGGGTCCAATTTGACACCTAAAGCAAAACTTATTAAATACCTCGATTCATCAGGGAAAACAAAATTGATTAGTGTTGCATCATTGAAATTTTGGATTATGATGCAACAATGTAAAGACGAAAAAGACCGTGCTGATGGGCTTGAATGGAACTTTGATGATATTCAATTGCATCAAGAGAAAATGGTGAAAATTTTGTTCTCCGAGTCGTAATGTCTGGGTTAGCAATATGGTTTGTTTGCGACGCAAAATGTCGTAGGCATCCTGATAATAGAGGCTATGAAGCATTTTGCTTGATGGCCTTTTTTATTGTTCGCCTTTTGGGAGTGTGTGATGCCACAAATTATTCAGTATATTGATGCGATTGCCCGTCATCGCCAGCGTGATGTTTTGTATTTGGTTTTTGGTGCGCGCACGGTGCGGGAGTATATGCGTGAGGAGAGTACCGATGATGATGCAGACGGTGATGTTTTTGATACTTTGGATGAGTGGGAGCGCACGCCGAATCGCCAATTGGTTTTGGATTGGTTGGATGAGCAGGGGATGGCTTGGCAGCCCTGCGGTGGGTTTGCGAATGTGAATGTGATGCCGCCTTATATGGGGTTTGTCTATGTGGATGTGCCGTATGACACGGCTTTGCCCGAGTATCAGAAGTTAGAGGCTTTTTTGGAGCAGGCGGATGGCTCGCGGGTTTTTCCTGATGTGTTGTTTTGTTATGTGCCGTTGGCTATGGCGATGAACAATGCGAAGCATGACGACCCTGATTTTTGGGCGCGTTGGGCTGAGGAAAATTAGTAGTAATTCAATCGTTTGGTAAGTTCCTCAGCTTTTCTTATTAAGGCGCCTAATTTCATGATAGTTCCCGCCAAAGGCATGCGGGAAAAGGAGCAAAGCGAACTTTAGAGGGACGGTCATGACGAGCCAGAATTTCAGATTTTTTTGACTTCTGATAACCTTTATGAGGAAAAAGATGGACCGTTTGTATCTAAAGCACACCCGTGCCGACCCGCTGTACCGACAGGTGGTGTACTTGACTTTGACATCCAATATGATGGGCGTGGGTGGTATTCAGCGGAAGTTTCGGGTGGGGTACTCGCGTGCCTGTCGTATGCGTGATTGGATGATGGCGGAGCGAGTGATCCTTTATGATGAGGTGACTGGCGAGTGGCGTGTCATCATGACACGCCCAAATCTGCGCAAGCGTTATGGTGCAGGGGCTAAGGATTCTCCTGTGTTTCCTTAAACCTGTGTTAATTCGTTTGGGTTTGGTGATGGTTGAGACATACTTGTGAAGGATAGGATGATGGATGGTGAGAATAGGGGTTATTGGGCTGAGGATGAAGACGTGCGTCCCGAGGCGAAAGCCTTGTTTGCCAATCTGCAAGCGAATTTACCGCGGTTGAGTGCATTGCTCGCCGAATGTGATGCGCACTGGGGTTATGAGGATAAGGTGTATCGCTATTATCATGGGAGTTTCAAATTTTTTGGTTTGCAGTTTTTGACCGCACAAATTGTGGAACAATTGCAATTGCTCATGCCTGATGTGCCGTTAAATTCGAATTTTATGCTGATTGTGAATGAGGGAACTGGGCATGGTTTTGGTATGGATGTGGTTAAAAAGTTGAGGATGCAGGGTATCAATGAGCAGGTGGTCAAGCGACGGATTGCGGAGGCGTTTTTTCATGCGCATTATTTTTTAGAGATGTTGGTGAAGTATGGAAATGAATTGAAGTTTCCGCCGAATATGTTGCCCAGCGGTTGGGCGGCGGTGCTGTATTTGTATAATTTGCGATAACGGGAATAGGGCTTTCAATGGGCTTACCCTATATTCGCAAGCCCGCTCATGGCGGGCTACTTCTGCCGTATGCAAACGGGTGTTTTCGTGGGCACAGCCGACGCTACAAATTTGTGCATGAACGAAACATCCGATTTGGTAAATCCGCGCTTATGCTTTATAATGCGCGTTTGTTTCATTGTCAGAAACACAATATTATCAAATAGTTATCACAGAATAGAACACGATGGAAATTGAACGCATTAATGCCCTCACCAATCAACTCACCGACCTGCAAGCGCGGATTGACGCGCTATGGGGGTATCTTTGACTACGCTGTCAAAGCCGATCGCCTTGTTGTTGTCAATGCTGAGTTAGAAGACCCCAATGTTTGGAATGACCCGAAACGCGCGCAAGATTTGGGGCGTGAGAAAAAACTGTTAGAAGGCACCACCCTCAAATTAGACCACTTAAAACAACACAGCTCAGATACTGCTGAGTTATTCGAGATGGCGCAGATGGAGGACGATGTCGATACCATGACCGCATTGGAAGCGGACGTGGGCGCATTGGAACAAGAAGTCTCGCAAATGGAGTTTCGCCGAATGTTCAATAATCCGCTCGATCCACAACCGTGCTTTATTGACATTCAGGCAGGCGCGGGCGGCACTGAGGCGTGTGATTGGGCGAGCATGTTGTTGCGTCAATATGTGCGTTATTGCGAGCGCAAAGATTTTAAAGTCGAGATTCTCGAGGAGACCTCGGGCGATGTCGCTGGCATCAAGTCCGCCAGTATCAAGGTCGATGGTGAGTATGCGTATGGTTTACTGCGCACCGAAACAGGCGTGCATCGCCTCGTGCGCAAATCACCGTTTGACTCATCGGGTGGTCGCCACACATCGTTTGCCTCAATATTTGTCTATCCCGAAGTCGATGATTCGATTGAGATTGACATCAACCCCGCGGATTTGCGTGTCGATACCTACCGTGCTTCGGGCGCGGGCGGTCAACACATTAATAAAACCGATTCGGCGGTGCGCATCACGCACATCCCGACCAATACGGTGGTGCAGTGTCAGAACGACCGCTCACAACACAAAAACCGCGCCGAAGCGATGTCGATGTTAAAATCGCGTCTGTATGAATTGGAATTGCGCAAGCGTCAATCCGAGCAGGATAAATTGGAGGCGACCAAGTCCGACGTGGGCTGGGGGCATCAAATCCGCTCGTATGTGTTGGACAACTCACGGATTAAGGATTTGCGCACCAATGTCGAAATCTCTGCCACGCAAAAAGTACTGGATGGCGATTTGGATGCGTTTATTGAGGCCAGTTTGAAGCAGGGCGTTTAACTCAGCGCGTTTAATTCGCGCGTTTAGTTTGTAGGGCGCAATCAGTGTTTTTACGCATTGCGCCGTATGTCGCCATTCTTTTTTTTAACATTCATTAACATTCGGCGCAATGCGCGAACCCCGCTTATTGCGCCCTACGGTTTATCTTTTATTTGAAACCACCATGACCGAACACAACCAAACCCCAGACATTCAGATTGACGAAAACGCCATCATGGCTGAGCGTCGCCACAAATTATCTCAATTGCGCGCGCAAGGCGTTGCGTTTCCAAACGACTTCGTGCCTGAGCACCGCGCCGCGCAATTGCATGAGCAGTACGGCGCGTGGACGCGTGAGGATTTAGAACAAGCCAATGTGCAAGTCTCTATTGCGGGGCGCATGATGCTCAAACGCGTGATGGGCAAAGCAAGTTTTGCCACGGTGCAGGACGGCACAGGGCAAATTCAGTTTTACATCAATGATAAGGGAGTGACTGAGGCGGTACACGAGCAATTCAAGCACTGGGACATGGGCGACATCGTTGCCACCACGGGACAGTTGTTCAAAACCCAACATGGTGAACTCTCCGTGCGTTGTGCGAACTTGCGATTGCTGAGTAAATCACTGCGCCCATTGCCCGATAAATTCCACGGTTTAGCCGACCAAGAAATGCGTTATCGTCAGCGTTATGTTGATCTCATCGTCACGCCTGAAACGCGCGCAACCTTTATCAAACGCACTAAAGCCATGAACGCTGTGCGTGAATTTATGGTGGAAAATAATTTCATGGAAGTGGAAACACCAATGCTGCACCCGATTCCAGGTGGTGCATCGGCCAAACCCTTCATCACCCATCACAACGCGCTGGATATGCAAATGTTTTTGCGCATCGCGCCTGAGTTGTATCTGAAACGTTTGATTGTCGGTGGTTTTGAGCGCGTGTTTGAAATCAACCGCAGTTTTCGCAATGAGGGTGTGTCACCGCGCCACAATCCTGAATTCACCATGATGGAATTTTACGCGGCGTACACCGACTATCAATGGTTGATGAACTACACTGAGGAATTGTTGCGCAATGTCGCCATTCGCGCAACGGGCAGTGCGACTTTGAATTATCAAGGCAAGGTTTTGGATTTGGCTCCTGCGTTTGACCGTTTGACCATCGTCGCTGCGATTGAAAAATACGCGCCGCAGTATGTGGGAGCGGCTTTGGATGATGCGGATTATTTGCGCGCCGAGTTGAAAAAACACGGCGTGGACTTGAAAGACCCGCAGGTGAAAAATGCGGGCGTGGGTGCGTTGCAATTGGCGTTGTTTGAAGAAGTCGCCGAGCATTTGTTGTGGAACCCGACCTTCATCATCGACTATCCGATTGAAGTCTCGCCATTGGCGCGCGCGTCTGACACACATCAAGGCATTACCGAGCGGTTTGAATTGTTTATGACGGGGCGCGAAGTCGCCAATGGTTTCTCAGAATTGAACGACCCTGAAGACCAATCCGAGCGTTTCCTCGCGCAAGTCGCCGCCAAAGACGCGGGCGACGATGAAGCGATGTTTTATGACGCGGATTATATTCGCGCTTTGGAATACGGTATGCCGCCGACAGGCGGTTGTGGGATTGGCTTAGACCGCTTGATGATGCTGCTTACCGACAATCCAAACATACGCGATGTGTTGTTGTTTCCACATTTGCGTAAAGAGGAGGTGTAAACTATGATTAAGGCTATGATTAGTATTTTTAGATGCTCTGAATGTACCCTGCCTAGAGTATCACTGACGGCTGCCGTGTATTTGGCAATTGTGTTAAATGCGATTTCTTTATGGCGCAATACAGACTTGCATTCAATGTCATCCGTCGGGGTTGCATTGTGCACACTAATTGGATTAACGGCAGGGGCATTCGTACTGTTGTGTTTAGCCAGTTTGTTGGGGAGTGTCTTTTATAAGGTGTTCGTGAGCTTTTTGTTGCTATGCTCTGTCGCCGCAAGTTTCTACATGGTGATGCACAATGTGGTGATTGGTTACGGCGTTATTGCTTCTGTATTAACAACCGATATGGATTTACATGGTGAGCAGTTTGGTTGGCGTTTTTTGCTTTGGATGTTTTTACTTGGCGTATTGCCCGCTTTATGGGTTTGGCGTGTAAAAATCATTAAATCGGATTCTTTGGCTCGAAGAACGAAAGAGTTGGGCTTGGCCATGGCAGTTGCTATTGCTTTGTCCATAGGTTCTTTTAAAGGAATGGATGCCATTGAGCGCAAGGTCGCAAAACAAACCAATACGTTTGCCCCCAGCCCATCAGGTCGAGTGGCTCACAGTTATGTACCATCAAATTGGTTGGCTGCGTTAGGGTTATTTGTGTACGAAAAATCGTATTCGCAGGGCACTGAATTGCTCGATCCTGCTGCTGTGTTTAAATACGATTTGCCCGATTTGACAGATACATACGTTGTCTTTGTGATTGGCGAAACAACCCGTTCAGATCATATGGGCATTTTTGGGTACGAACGAGATACAACTCCGAAATTAGAACAAGAGCCCAACTTAATTGCATTGCGTGGTGTGTCGTGTGATACGGCAACCAAATTATCACTCAATTGTATGTTTGTGCGCCCCCAAGGTGTTTCAGATAACGAACAACGCACCGTATCTGAGAAAAATATTTTTTCAGTACTGCGCAGTCTCGGGTTTAGTAGCGAATTATTTGCTTTGCAGAGTGAAGCGTGGTTTTATCGCAGTACTCAGCCGAATAATTTTTTAATTCGTGAGATGGTCACGGCTCAATTGCAAAATACAGGTCAACGCATTGATGATGTGGTTCTCATTCCTTTTATGAAACAATCCATCGAGCAGCATCCAAAAGGCAAGCATTTGGTGGTGCTACATACCAAGGGTTCGCATTATTTGTATAGCGAGCGTTACCCTGAAGAGTATGCAAAATTTAAACCTGAGTGTATGAGTGCCGATGGACAGTGTACGCAAGCTGCTTTAATCAATGCCTTCGATAATTCAGTGCTTTATATAGACAGCATGTTGGTTGATCTTTTTGATCAATTACGCAATAAAAAAGCGATTGTGTTTTACTCTTCAGATCATGGTGAATCTTTGTCTGAAAACATGCATTTTCATGCTACACCACGCGCTCGTGCGCCTGCTGAACAGTTTCGCGTTCCATTTATGGTGTGGATGAGTGATGCCTACATCAAGGCAAACCCACAGAATGAGAGCGCGTTTGAGCAATTGAAAAAACTACAAGCTCAAAAAGCAGTGGTTAGTCACCAAAGTATTTATGACACAGTGTTGGGATGTTTAGGCGTGCAAAGTGCACAGGAGCAAGCACTCAATCCAAAAAATAATCTGTGTTCATCTCAATGGCAGACCAGTCTAACATCGAGCACCAATCAGTATATTTATCCTGATTAAAAATTGAACATAGATGAACGTTCACCATCGTCCCAACTCTTTGAAAGTACCTTGTTCAACCACCATCGGCAACTTCGATGGTGTGCACACTGGTCATGCGGCGGTTTTGAAACGCTTGGTGGTGATGGCGAACGAGCGTGGACTCACGCCGACCGTTGTCACTTTTGCACCCAATCCCAAAGCCTATTTTGCGCACAAGCGTGGCGTACCCGCGCCGACGCAAATTATGCCGCTGCGCGATAAGGTCGTGGCGATGAAAGCCTTGGGCATTGAGCAGGTGGTGGTTTTGCCGTTTGATGCGCATTTGGCGAATATGCTTGCCGAAGATTTTGTACGCGTGGTTTTGCATGAAACTTTGAATGCAAAATTGTTGATGGTCGGTGATGATTTTCGTTTTGGCGCACAGCGCAAGGGCGATTTTGCGCTATTACAATCTTTGCAAAATCAATACGGCTACGCCTTGGAAAATTTACATTCAGTTGAACAAAACGGAGCGCGCGTTTCCTCATCGCTTATTCGTCAGCATTTGGAGCGCGGTGAGATTAACGAGGCAACCCAGTTGCTCGGACATCCGCTGACCTTGTCGGGGCACATCATCCATGGTGAAAAACTTGGGCGCACGATTGGCGTGCCGACCATCAATATCAAAATGCCTGAGCGTTTGGCACTACAGGGAATTTACGCGACCAGTGTGCAATTGCAATCCGCGCCTGAAAAAACCATTCAGGGCGCGGCGAGCATAGGCGTTCGTCCAAGCGTGAAAACCAATGGACAGTGCTGGTGCGAAGTGCATTTATTTGATTTCAATCAAGAAATCTATGGGCAAATTGCTTGCGTGACCCTACATCAAAAAATTCGTGATGAAGCCAAATTCGATGATTTTGACGAACTGCTCAAAGCCATTCAAAACGACATAGCGCAATGCCGAGCATTTTTCGCTCAAAAATAGCATCTGCAGAATTAACCGTAATATTTAAGCGCGTAAAATATCGACAAACCCAAGCCCAAAGCAATCACAATGCGGCGCAACCACAGCGCGGGCAACCAGCGTGCAATTCGCCCACCCCAGTAACCGCCGATGACCGCGCCGATAAAGGCAATCAATGTGTATTGCCAATGCACCAAGCCAGAGAAAATAAACACCAGCGCGGCGACACTGCTAATCACGGCGGCCAATAGATTTTTCAACGCGTTGTTCATCTGAATATCGCGCACGCCGAGCATTTGCAAGCCCGCCATCAGCATGATGCCCAAACCCGCGATAAAAAACCCACCGTAAATCGCAATCACCAATTCAAATACATGCGCAAAGCCGCGTCGTGGCAGACCCTGATTGTCCTGAGGATTTTTAGCAAGCCAACCACGAATCACATCACTGAATGCAAACAACAGCGTGGCAAATAAAATCAATACAGGGATGAGTTTGAGAAACACCGAATTTTGAATCCACACCAACAGCATGGCACCGATGATACCGCCGAGCAGACCCAATAGCAAAGACAGTCGTAAACCATGCGGATGCGTGCGCAACTCACGCCGATAGGCGACCACTGCCAAAGCGTGCCCAGGCCAAACGGCGATGGCATTGGAAGCGTTCGCCACGATAGGGGGCAAGCCTGCGGCTATAAACACAGGAAAGGTAAAAAATGTCCCGCCGCCCGCCGTGGCATTGCAAATACCTGCCATGATGCCTGAGCCGAACAACAAGGTGAAAATAAAAATATCGTGCATGGTGTGAATGAATGTGTGACTGAGGTGGCGGTGTACTATAGTCACCTTGTTAAATAAACCGATGCGTCATTGCGAACAAATTGATACAGAAACTGCGTTTCGTTGGTTTCGTAGAAACGCCCCGTTTTCAGCGAAGCAATCCTCTATATCAAACTTATTGATGCTGGATGCTCCTCTATAATACGGCTTAGAAGCAGACGACCTTCTAAGACTGCTCTTTTCGTTGATTGGGTGTGATGTGCGGATAGTTGCCATCGCCGTAACTCTTAATGATTTCTGCCAAAACGATTTGATAGCCTTGATACCAACGTTTGTATTGACGTTTGGCTTCGACGTGGCGTGGATGACGAGCGAAAGCGTGTAAATCGTCTAAATTTTCCCAATAATAGACTGCGTTGACACGGTTGTCTTTACCATGCCAAACTTCGCCGCCCAAAAAGCCTGCATAACTTTTGGCAATCGCGGTCAGTTCTGTATTCAAGGCGTAGAACTCATCGTCGTACTCGCCTTTGATAAACATAAATGATGCGCTGTACATACGGCTCCTTAAAAAGTTAAGGTTTTATCCGCCCATTCAACCATGGCGATGAGCTCGCTCATGGACGATATGGGACAAATTTCGGTTGAGGGAAGTTCACGTCCGCGTTTGCAGGTGCCACAGCAATCTACTGTGCCACCCAATTGTGTAAATTCTTGTAATTGGACTTGCACATTGAATTTCTCGTGCGTGATGTGCTCAATTTCAACCCCAGCACTCATGAGAAAAATACGCACTGCATGTCCAGCTTTGAGCGACGCATTGGCAAAGCGCACGCCGTTCCATGCTTTTTCTGGCTCATTGGTTTCAATCAATATACCGAAATTCATTTTACGCTCCTATTTTACCAAATGCAGGTTGAACCAAAGTAACGAATGCTTGTGTATCGGCATCATAGCCCAAGAGTGTGCCTGCCTGCATATCAAAATACCAACCGTCAATTTGCACCTGTCCTTGTGCCACTTTTTCGGCCAACCAAGGATAGGATAACAGATTGTTCATTGAAACCAAAATGGCGGTTTGCTCACACACCTCGTAGTGGTTGCGCTGTGGGTTTTTGGCGTGTATGCGCTGTGCAGCGTCGCGCGCGGTTTCGGCAATCGACAACCACTTTGCCAAAGCACTTTGCGGTTTCGTGGTTGATTGGGCTGGTGCATCGACCAGACTGCGAATGCCGCCGCAGTTTTTGTGTCCCAAAACCATGACCCGTTTGACCTGCAACACATTGACGGCAAATTCCAATGCTGCGGCGACGCTGGCGTGCTGGTTGTCGGCATCGTAAGGTGGCACTAAATTCGCCACATTGCGCACCACAAACATATCCCCTGGTGCTGTGCCCAGCAATGCAGGTGGGTGCACGCGCGAATCGCAACAACCAATAACCAAGGTCGTGGGTTTTTGACCGTCTTTGAGCACCTGATACAGGCTGACATCGTCAACAAAGTACTGTTGTTGATAACGGACAAAACCTTCAATCAGCGGGTCGTTCATAACATCTCCATGCCATCAGCATTGGCTGCAATTGAGCGTCTGTTCCTCGTTATTTGCGTGGACGCACCAATTGCCATGAGCGACCCAAGTACGTTGCGCTACCAAAACCACTCCACACATGCACCAAGCGTGTGAACGGGAATATCACAAACACACTGATACCCATAAACAAATGCAGTTTAAACACCCATGAGGCGTGGACAATATAACTGGCTGCGTCGCCACGGAAGGTGACAATGTGTTGCGCCCAAGTCATCAGCGCGACCATTTCTTCGCCGTCCAAATGTTGGGCAGATACAAAGATGGTGGACAAACCTAAAATCACCGTTGCCAGCAACCACAGCAAAACCAATTTGTCGCGCCAAGTGGTGTTTTTTGCCAAACGTGCGTTGGAAAAGCGGCGGAATAATAATATCAACAAACCGAGCAAGCACATCAATCCCATGATGCCGCCTGCGACCATGGCAAAAATTTGTTTGGCAGTGTGCGTGACACCCAGCGCATCCCACACCGCAACGGGGGTGAGCAAGCCGACCAAGTGCCCGAAAAATAAACCCAAAATCCCCACGTGAAATAAAATATTGCCCAAACGCAACGCGCCCATGTGCAAGACTTGTGAGGACTCGCTTTTCCACGAGTATTGCTCACGCTCGAAACGAATCAGTGAGCCGAGTAAAAAAATCACCATCGCCAAATAGGGATAGATGCCGAATGTAAATTGATGTAGGTAATCCATGAAATTCTCCTTATACAATGCGGTCATTGCGGGCTTGACCCGCAACCTCTTTTTGGGAGATGCCGTACGCTGAAACCCACTGAGCACGGCATGACACCATACTGTTACTGCGGACGCTGTGCGTAAAAATTAATCGGTGCGACTTTGGGTAACTGCGCCTTCATCAATGACATATCGGGTTTGAGTAAAGGTTCTGCGCCGTCATCACTCACACCAAACACATCCAAAGCCTCATCCATATCGCGTATCGGTGGCACAGTCAGAGGTTCTGGGGCGACAGGCGATAAATTGACCAATACGTCAAACACGCTGGCGTACAGAGAGCCGTTGCCACGCAATTTACCGCCAATATGCGCCAGTACATGCACCGCATCGCCGAGCACATCTTGTGCTTCGCTCGCATCTGTGACCGACAAGAACTCCAAAAACAATGGTACATAGTCGGGCAACTCATCCGCCGTGACATCAAAACCGTGCTTGCGGTATTCTTCAAGCAAATCCACCATGGCTTGACCGCGCGCTCTGTCTTCGCCGTGCACGTGTTCAAATAAATGCAGTGAATGCGAGGGCGTGCGATCAAACACTTGCACATACTGCTCTTGCAAAGTCACCAATTCCGTGTTTTCGATCTGCGTCAATAAAGGTTCTAACTGTGCCAGGACCTCGGATTCGGGCGCAATGCTTTGGCGAATTTCGTTGATGCCCGCTTGCAGTTCTACCGATGGGTAACACAGCAATGCCGAAAGGATTTTGTAAACCAAGGTATCGGATAAATGGGTTGGTTTATTTGCCACGATTGTTCTCCCTATCTCTGCGCATTTCGTGAAACACAATCGGCGTGGCTTTTTTCTTACCAAACAAACTGCCTTCCGATGTGCCATCCGAGCAGCCATTGCCAAAGGTAAAGCCACAACCTGCCTTATCTTCAAAGGTATTCTCAACCAACTCTTTGTGTGACGACGGAATCACAAAGCGGTCTTCGTAATTGGCAATCGCCATGATTTGGTACATCTCCTCGACCTGTTGGGCATTCAGATGTGTGCCTTTGAGTGTGGTTTCGTCCACTGTCTTTTCGACCGATTTGGCACGCATGTAGCGGCGCATCGCAATCATGGTTTCTAATGCTTTGAGCACAGGTGTTTCGTTGCCAGCCGTGAGTAAATTTGCCAAATATTTCAGTGGAATGCGCAAGTCTTTGACATCAGGAATGATGCCGTTTTCACCGACCAAGCCATTTTCCACCGCCGATTGAATCGGCGACAACGGCGGGATATACCACACCATCGGCATGGTGCGGTACTCAGGATGCAGTGGGAATGCGACTTTCCACTCAACCGCCATTTTATAGACGGGCGAATTTTGTGCAGAATCAATCCAACTTTGTGGAATACCTTGTTTCAAGGCTTCGGTCTGAATCGCAGGGTCGTTCGGGTCAAGGAATACGCCGAGTTGTGCCTCGTATAACTCCTGCTCGTTTTCAATACTGGCGGCTTGCTCAATTTTGTCGGCATCGTAGAGCAATACCCCAAGATAGCGAATTCGCCCAACGCAGGTTTCGGAACACACGGTCGGCTGTCCGCTCTCAATGCGCGGATAACAGAAGGTGCATTTTTCGGCTTTGCCCGAAGTCCAGTTGTAGTAGATTTTTTTATATGGGCAACCGCTGATACACATGCGCCAGCCGCGGCATTTGTCTTGGTCAATCAGTACAATGCCATCATCCTCACGTTTGTAAATCGAGCCAGAGGGGCACGAAGCGACGCAGGTTGGATTCAAGCAGTGTTCGCACAAACGAGGCAAATACATCATGAAGGTGTTTTCAAATGCGGCGTGCATGTCTTTTTGAATGCCTTCAAACAATGCGTCTTTGGCGCGTTTGGCAAACTCGCCGCCCAAATCGTCTTCCCAGTTGGGGCCCCATTCGATTTTCTCCATTTTCTCGCCCGTCAGCACAGAAACTGGGCGCGCGGTCGGTGGCGTTTGCATCTCTGGAGCGTTTTGCAAATGCTCGTAATCGTAGGTAAACGGCTCGTAATACTCGTCAATCGCAGGTAAGTTGGGATTGGCAAAAATGTTCGAGAGGATTTTCAGTTTGCCACCTTGGCGTGGTTGTAATTTACCGTCCTTGGTGCGTATCCAGCCGCCTTTGTACTTGACTTGGTTTTCCCACTCTTTGGGATAGCCAATCCCTGGTTTGGTTTCCACGTTATTAAACCATGCGTATTCCACACCATCGCGACTTGTCCATACGTTTTTACAGGTCACGGAGCAGGTATGACAACCGATGCATTTATCAAGGTTCAAGACCATACCAATTTGTGCTCTAATTTTCATCATATTCTCCTTGGGTCTTAAACAGTGACAACGGTTTTGGGTGATTTTTTCGACGCTTCGGTAGCCACTTCATCCATCCAATCGACCTTGTCCATTTTGCGCACAATCACAAACTCATCGCGATTACTGCCCACTGTGCCGTAGTAGTTAAAACCGTAGGATTGCTGCGCGTAGCCGCCAATCATGTGCGTGGGTTTGAGCACCGTGCGCGTGACTGAGTTGTGAATGCCGCCACGCATTTGCGAGGTTTCTGCCCCTGGCACGTTGACAATTTTTTCCTGTGCGTGGTACATCAAAATCATGCCATCGGGCACGCGCTGGCTCACCACCACACGGGCGGTGAGTGCGCCGTTGAGGTTAAACGCTTCAACCCAGTCGTTGTCCACCAAACCTGCGCGTTGCGCATCGCCCTCGGACACCCACACGTGTGGGCCGCCGCGCGACAACGTCAACATACGTAAATTGTCCGAATACGTGCTGTGGATGCCCCATTTTTGGTGCGGCGTAATCCAGTTCAGTACAATTTCTGGGTTGCCGTTGGATTTTGCACCGAGCATCCGCGCTGTGGTTTTCAGGTCAACCGCGGGGCGATAGACGCAAAAGCCTTCACCAAATTTACGCATCCATTGGTGGTCTTGGTAAAACTGTTGTCGTCCTGTGAGCGTGCGCCATGGAATGGACTCGTGTACATTGGTATAACCTGCGTTGTACGAGACTTCTTCGGATTCCAATCCCGACCAAATCGGCGAGGAAATAATTTTGCGTGGCTGTGCCTGCACATCGCGAAAACGTATGGTGTCGTGCTCGCGTGGTTTTGCCAAATGCGTGTGGTCAATGCCCGTGATTTTGCCGAGGGCTTCCCACGCTTTGACCGCCACGTGTCCATTGGTTTCGGGCGCGAGGGTTAGAATCATTTCAGCGGCATCAATGGCGGTATTGAGTTTGGGTTGCCCTTTGCCGGCACCTTCCAGAGCGACTTTATTCAAGCCACGCAAGATGTCTACCTCATGTCCTGTTTGCCACGCCATGCCTTTACCACCATTGCCGACTTTTTCAAGCAGTGGTCCGACTGAGGTGAATTTATTGTAAATCTGCCCATAGTCGCGCTCAACCACAGTCATCATCGGCATGGTTTTGCCTGGGATGGGTTCGCATTCGCCTTTTTTCCAGTCTTTGACATCAAACGGCTGTCCCAATTCTTGTGGTGAGTCGTGCATCAATGGTGTGAGTACCAAGTCTTTGCGCACGCCGATGTAGTCGCCTGCTATTTCGGAGAATTTTTTGGCAATGCCTTTGTAAATTTCCCAGTCGGTTTTCGACTGCCACAAAGGTTGCACCGCTTCACTCAATGGGTGGATGAATGGGTGCATGTCCGAGGTGTTCAAATCGTCTTTTTCGTACCAAGTTGCGGTTGGCAATACCACGTCGGCGTACAAACAGGTGGTGGACATACGGAAGTCCAATACCACGAGCAAGTCGAGTTTGCCCTCAGCCGCTGGGCGCATTTTTACTTCGGTTGGCTTGATGCAGTCGCTGTGGTTTTCGTCACCAAACACAGCGTTTTGCGTGCCGAGTAAATATTTGAGGAAATACTCATGCCCTTTGCCCGATGAGCCGAGGATGTTTGAACGCCACACAAACATATTGCGTGGGAAGTTGTTGGGATGATCGGGGTCATTACACGACATATCGAGCGAGCCGTTTTTCAGTCCATTGACGGTGTATTGTACGGGGTCAACACCTGCCTGCTCTGCCTGCGCGGTGATGTCCAAAGGATTGGTTTGCATTTGCGGTGCGCTTGGCAGCCAGCCCATGCGCTCGGCTTTGGCGTTGTAATCAATGGTTGACATCATGGTTTTGTTGCCATGCGTCGGTGCAAGAATTTCTTCCATCGCAAGTTTTTCGTGTCGCCATTGACTGGTGTGTGCGTAGAAGAACGACGTGCCATTCATTTGACGCGATGGGCGATGCCAATCCGAGGCAAACGCCAATGGTGCCCAGCCTGTTTGCGGACGGAGTTTTTCTTGACCGACGTAGTGACACCAACCGCCGCCCGATTGACCAATACAACCACACATCATCAGCATATTGATGATGCCACGGTAATTCATGTCCATGTGATACCAGTGGTTCAGTGCCGCGCCAACAATCACCATGCTTTTACCGTGGGTTTGATGGGCGTTTTGTGCAAATTCACGCGCGACTTGAATCACCATTTCGGCTTTGACACCCGTGTGTTTTTCTTGCCATTTTGGCGTATAGGGGATGTCTTGCATGTAATCGGTGGCAACAGTCTCAGAGGCAAATTCAGCCACACCACGGTCAATCCCGTAGTTTGCCACCATTAAGTCAAATACCGTGGCAACGAGACTGGTCGTGCCATCGGCCAATGTGATGCGTCGTGCAGGCACTTTACGAATCTGAACGTCTTTCGAGTCTGCTTCGTTTGCCCCTGCGAAATACTCAAACGACACTTGCGCAACCGCATCGTATGTATCTATCAGCGTGAGTTGTGCCTTGACTTGATTGTTGTTCGCATCAGTCGGGGTTAAATTCCACTTGCCTGTATTGTCACCTTGCTCACCCCAACGGAAACCAATCGAGCCTTTGGGTGCAACAATATCACCGGTGTTCTCATCTATCAGTAGGGTTTTCCAATCAGGATTGTTGTCTTGCCCCAAGTTGCCCGACAGGTGCGAAGCACGCAAGAAGTAATCAGGCAAGAGTTGATCACCGTCCTCTTTGAGCACCACCAGCATTGGCATATCGGTCAGGCGACGACAATAATCTTGGAAATAATCCGATGGATTGTTCAAGTGAAATTCTTTTAGAATCACGTGCCCCATCGCCATTGCCAGAGCAGCATCGGTGCCTTGCTTGGGCGCGAGCCAAATATCGCCGAACTTCGCCATCTCGCCAAAGTCAGACGACACCGCAACGGTTTTCGTGCCTTTGTAACGCACCTCGGTATAAAAATGCGCGTCAGGCGTGCGCGTCATTGGAATATTTGAGCCCCACACCATCAGGTAGGTTGAGTTGTACCAATCGGCGGATTCTGCCACATCGGTTTGCTCACCCCAAATTTGTGGCGAAGCAGGCGGTAAATCACAGTACCAATCATAAAACGACAAAGGCACACCGCCAATCAGCGACAGATAACGCGAGCCTGCCGCATACGACACCATCGACATTGCAGGAATCGGTGAGAAGCCAATCACGCGGTCAGGCCCATAGTTTTTAACCGTATAAGCATTCGCCGCCGCGATGATTTCGTTGACCTCGTCCCAAGAGGCGCGCACAAAGCCACCCAAACCGCGTTTGGTTTTATACGACTTGGCACGTTCGGGATTTTGGCTAATGTATTCCCAAGCAGAGGTTGGCGACATGGTGGCACGCGCCTCGCGCCACATGCGCATCAGGTGTCCGCGCACCATGGGGTATTTCACCCGTTGCGCTGAATACACATACCATGAGTACGATGCACCCCGTGGGCAACCGCGCGGCTCATGGTTGGGCAAGTCAGGACGCGTGCGCGGATAATCGGTTTGTTGGGTTTCCCATGTAATCAAGCCGTTTTTCACATACACTTTCCACGAGCATGAACCCGTGCAGTTCACGCCGTGGGTCGAGCGCACGATTTTGTCGTGTTGCCAACGACTGCGGTAGGCGTTCTCCCATTTGCGGTCTTCGTTCACCACCGCACCATGTCCGTCGGCAAAGGTCGATTGGACCTTATTCAAAAAATTTAATCTGTCTAAAAAGTGGCTCATAGTGCCCCTCGTATGGTTGTTAATCAGAGACCAAGAAAACTCAAAAAATAATTTTTGCGTACCAATAGCATACGAGTTTGGATGGGGTGGTGGTATTGGCAAGATGTGGGGGTGGGCTATCGCAGTGGGTGGGGGTGAGGTAGTTCTTTTGGGGAGTGGGGTGCGCATAAAAAAACCGACCCTATGAGTCGGTGGCAATATCGAGTCAATATTTTAACCGCTCGCCATCATCCACCAGTCATCGACATAAAGCGCACGATTTTTTCGGGTTGCTCATTAAATTCATGCTGCTGAGGTTTGAGTTCGATGGCTTGCCGAATCGCGGCTGTCAACTCAGCATCGGTGCATCCTGCGCGGAGCATGGGGCGCAATTCAAAACGTTCATCTTGTCCCAGACACAGATACAGCGTGCCATCGACCGATAGGCGCACGCGGTTGCACGTGTCGCAAAAATGTTGGGAAATGGGGGTAATCACGCCGATGGTGGTACGCCCATCGAGCGTTTGCCAATAGCGTGCAGGACCGCCACCGAGGGTTTTGTGTACGGGGATGAGTTGGTAGCGCGTGATGAGTTCATCGAGTATGGGTTGCGCGCTGACATAGCCCATTGCTCGCCCCGTGCCGCCCATCGGCATGGTCTCGATGAGGCGCAGGGTGAATTGATTTTCGATGCAGTAGCCGAGCATTTGGTTCACATCTTGCTCATTGATGTTTTGCAGCAGCACCATATTGAGTTTGATTTGCGAGAAGCCCGCGCCTTTGGCAATGCGCAAACCGTGCAAAACTTTGGGCAGGCTGTCATTGCCCGTAATCTGTTGTACGCATTCACCGCGTAGCGAATCCAAACTGACATTGATGCGGTCAAGCCCAGCGCGCTTTAGGTCATACGCATGAATTGCGAGGCGCGTGGCGTTGGTTGACAGTGATAAGTCTTCAACCCCGTCAATTGAACGGAGGTTGCCGACCAATTCGGTGAGGTCTTTGCGCAGTAGGGGTTCGCCCCCCGTGAGGCGGATGCGCTTGGTTCCCATGCTTGCAAACACACGCACCACGCGTGCGATTTCGTCAATGGTCAGCCAAGATTGCGGTATTTCAAAACCACGAAAACCTTTCGGGATGCAATACGCGCAACGCAAGTCACAGCGGTCTGTGACCGAGATGCGTAGGTAATCAATGGTGCGTCCGAAGCGGTCTTGTAGCATGATGTGTTCACAATAAAACGATTAAAGCGTTGCGCCGATTGTAGGCGTGCCGCTGTGGTGTGGCACTACGCCGAATGGGGGATTTTGTTGGCGCATTGGTGGGGGTACACTGAGCGTATCGTTTCTGGTCATTGCGAGCGATGATTCATCAGCGAAGCAATCCATCATTCTCAAATCGTTTGATACCATTGGATTGCTTTGCGGTGAAACTGCACGCAATGACGGATGGTTATTGTTTGGCGGATTCAACCGCGCATTACTTTTTTAATCATGCACAAGTTTATGACCGAACTCACCGACGCGCAATTAGAACGCTACTCACGTCATATTTTATTGGACGAAATTGATTGGGTCGGACAAGCGCGTCTGCTCAACGGACGCGTGTTGGTCATCGGTTGTGGTGGCTTGGGTTCGGCGTGTATTCCGTTTTTAGCCAGTTCGGGTGTGGGTCATTTGACCATCGTCGATGCCGATGTGATTGAGTTGTCCAATTTGCAACGGCAAACCGCCTACCGCACGCAGGATATTGGTCAAGCGAAGGTCATCACTATGGCGCAGACCATCCACGCGCTCAATCCAGAGGTTCAAGTGCAGGCGGTACAAGCGCGTGTGGATGAGACGCAATTGTTATCGCTCATGCAGTCGGTGGATGTGGTGGTCGATTGCAGTGATAATTTTGCCACGCGCCATGCGATTAACCGCGCATGTGTGCATACAAAAACACCTTTGATTTCAGGCTCGGCCGTGCGCTTTGAAGGGCAGTTGGCGGTGTATGATGCGCGCGATGCGCGCAGTCCGTGCTATGCCTGCGCATTCCCACCCACACAACATGTGAGCGACGGCGCGTGCGCCACGCTGGGGATTTTTGCACCTGTGGTCGGCGTGGTGGGGGCAATGCAAGCTTCTTTGACCTTGCAAATATTATTACAACGCCCCATGCCGACGGGGCAACTACAGACCTACCATGCTTTGTATAACGAATGGCTAAGTTTTAAACTCGCGCGCAATCCACATTGCGCCGTATGTGGTGCATGATGTGGCACACGAATAGCTGTGGTTATTTGGACTTCGGGCGAAATGCCCGTACTACGGTTTCATCGGTTTGTATGCTCGCCCCACCAAGGAGTTCAATGCAATAGGGAATTGCAGAAAAAATGCCATGCACCACGGTT
>JAGNWC010000151.1 GCA_017986195.1 Hydromonas sp. | reverse complement strand
GCGTTTTACGTTGATAAAGTGGTGGAAGGCGTGGCGACGATTGCGGCGGCATTTTATCCAAAACCCGTCATTGTGCGCTTGTCGGATTTTAAATCCAACGAGTATAAAAAACTCATCGGCGGTTCGCGTTACGAGCCTGATGAAGAAAATCCAATGCTCGGTTTCCGTGGCGCGGCGCGCTATATCTCGGAGGACTTTGCGCCTGCTTTTGCGATGGAGTGCGAAGCGATTAAACGCGTGCGCGATGAAATGGGCTTGACCAATGTTGAAATCATGGTCCCGTTCGTGCGTACTGTGGCGCAGGGTCAAGCAGTGATTGATTTGCTTGCCAAACAAGGGCTGGTGCAGGGCGTGAACGGCTTGCGCGTGATTATGATGTGCGAAGTGCCGTCGAACGCGATTTTGGCAGAAGAGTTTTTAAATATCTTTGATGGTTTCTCGATTGGCTCGAACGATTTGACGCAACTCACGCTGGGGCTTGACCGCGATTCGGGTATGGAATTGCTTGCCAAAGATTTTGATGAGCGCGACCCAGCGGTGAAATTCATGTTGCAACGTGCGATTAGCACCGCGCGGCGCATGAATAAATACGTCGGCATCTGCGGCCAAGGGCCTTCGGATCATTTGGACTTTGCCAAATGGTTGGTCGAGGAGGGCATTTCCTCGATTTCGCTCAACCCCGATACGGTGGTGGCGACTTGGCAGGCGTTGGCATAAATATAGGGTCATTGCGAGCGCGGTTTTTTAGCGAAGCAATCCATACAGCGTTGATTTTATCGGCATCATTTGGATTGCTTCGCGGTGAATCTGCTCGCAATGACGGTCTTGTTGATAATGGACTTTATCGACAACGCGACAGACAATGCTATTTTGTAACGGTTTATTGATGAACATCAACCAAATTTTAAATCAATGCACCTTGCCTTTATTAGAGGCGCGTATGCTCATGCAATGCGTGACGGGTTATTCACGGGTTCAACTTTTGAGCCATGATACTGAGGTGTTGAATGATGCGCAGCAAGAACATTGGCAAACTTTGGTCACTCGGCGCATCAGCGGCGAACCAATGGCGTATATACTCGGCGAGCGCGAGTTCTATGGACGACTATTTGCCGTCAATCCCAATGTCTTGATTCCCCGTCCTGATACCGAAACGCTGATTGAAGCGGTGTTGGCGGATTTTGGGACAGAAACCATTTCACTCCTCGATTTGGGCACAGGTTCGGGTGCGATTGCGCTCACATTGGCAGCGGAACGACCGAGTTGGCAAGTGTGCGCCACAGATGTATCCGCCGAAGCACTCGTGGTTGCGCGTCAAAATTCACAACGACTGAATACCTCTGTACGATTTTTTGAGGGAGATTGGTTTGGTGCTTTGCCTGCCGATGAACACCTAAAATTTCACGTGCTGGTCAGTAATCCGCCGTACATTGAAGCCAACGATGGACATTTGTCTGAGGGCGATGTGCGTTTTGAGCCGCTGGGTGCGCTGACCGATGGCGCGGATGGCTTGCAACACTACCGCCGCATACTGCGTGATGTGGTGCGGTACTTGCATACGAATGGCGCGGTGTATTTTGAACATGGGTATAATCAAGGCGCGTCGATTCGCGCATTGCTCAGCCAAGCAGGATTGACCCAAGTGCGTACGATTCAAGACCTGTCGGGCAACGATCGGGTCAGCACAGGGATTTTAA
This sequence comes from Hydromonas sp., assembly GCA_017986195.1. Taxonomy (GTDB): domain Bacteria; phylum Pseudomonadota; class Gammaproteobacteria; order Burkholderiales; family Burkholderiaceae; genus CTSOIL-112. The sequence continues at coordinate 1,370 of JAGNWC010000151.1, read as the reverse complement.
AATAACAGTGTTTTGAAAATGCAAATTCATTGAATGTAAAACGTCATTGCGAGCCAGTTTGATTGGCGAAGCAATCCATACGACCTCATTTTATGAAATACTGTTTTTGGGTAGGTGGCACATAGCATAGCACACCAATGAATACAGTCATGCCGTGCTTGACACGGCATCTCTCTGAAAGTAGATTGCGGGTTACTCGAACCTATCGGTTTTCCCCTGCAAAAACCATGTTAAACAAACAAAGGTAACGAAACAAAATGGCACGCCAAGCACGCGTCTATATTCCCAACACCGCGCAACTCGTACAAGTGCGCGGCAACAACAATACGCCCGTATTCTTCCACCCAGATGACTACGCGCAGTGGCAATCCATCGCGCGCACCATCGCGCCTGTGCATGCGGTGGATATTCACGCCTACGCGCTCCTGCCAACCCAAATCAATCTACTCGTGACCGCGCACAACGAGCAGGCATTGGGCGAATTGATGCAAGACTTGGGGCGGCGTTATGTGCGCTACATCAACCGCACCCATCAGCGCACGGGTACCTTGTGGGAAGGGCGTTACCGCACAGCGTTCATACAAGACGCGCCGTATGTGGTGCGCGCTTATGTCTGGCTCGACACGGGATTGAATGGACAAAGCGAATACACCTCGGCTTTGCGCCACCTCGGACAACACAACCCTGAATTCATCCGTGACCACAGCCAATATTGGCAACTGGGTAACACGCCGTTTGAACGCCAATCCGCCTATGCACAGCGCATGAGTGAGGGCTTGTCATCGGCACACAGTTCAGAGTTAGAGCGTGCGGTACAAACAGGTTGGGCTTTGGGCGATGCGGCGTTTATCGCGCAAACCGAGCAAGCCATCGGGCGGCGCATCAGCCCCGCACCGAGAGGGCGACCAAAAAAGACGGGTTGATTTGAATTTTTTACGTAATGGGTGCACAATGTTGGCAGGATTTGAACATAAATAATGATTTTTTGAGCACGGTAAATGGGCACAATATTTACTCATTCCTACGGTTTCTATATTCCAGCGTGGGGCGGTGAACGATTGATGTGATTAAAATTTTAGGACTTTAGGAGCCAACGATGCAGACAAGGTTTAAATTTAAAGAGGGATTAATGACGGCACTCGGCATCAAAAATCAAATGGTTAAAATGAGTTTGATGCTGGTTTCAGGGGCATTGGTTTGGACAAGCGGTGGCGTTCAAGAAGTCAAAGCACAGGTTTGTGGGGATGGAGGGCAGTACGCCCCAGATAATATCAATGGTGTCGTGACCCCAGTTTGTATTGGTGGTTCAGCAGGCAACCGTATCTATGGCACTCATCCGTATGATGGCTATGGTCCTCCTCCACCTGCCA
>JAGNWC010000150.1 GCA_017986195.1 Hydromonas sp. | reverse complement strand
CGATTTCACTGCTGAATTCAGCTGCGCACCTCAGAATGTCAACGCCTTGATTGCCAGCACACAAGATGAAATCAAGCAGCTGATTGCCAGCGGCGTGCGTGAACAAGACCTACTCAAATTCAAACAAGCCGAAATTGCCACGTACGCCAAAAACAGTCGTACCAATGAATTTTGGGCGGCAGGCTTAGCGCAAGCCTATCTCACGGACACGTCTTTGATGCGCTTAATAGATTACCCCAAGCGTGTCCGCGCATTGACTGCCGAAGAGGTGCACGCAGCGGCGAAAAAATATTTATCAGAAAAAGCCTTGGTGGCTGTTCTAAAACCCGAGTAATCATTTGAACGATGGTGGAGGAGTTCCGCCCCGTTGTATAATAAAATCAGGCAGAATCAACACACAAGCCTCAACCTCACTATAATGGGGCTTGTTTTTTTGAAAACCCAAAGACCATGTCAACGCATGTGTGTGGTGTGTGTTCTTAAGGTTTGGTAAGGTCTTGAACCCCATTGTTGATACCCATGCTCAATCGTTTGCTCACATCTTTACATCTGCGCCATCCTGTTCGTGCAAAATCCATCGAAACGGTTGATAAGCCACGTTCATGGTGGGGCACCAGTTTGAGTCTATTGGCACACGGTTTGATTGTCGCGCTGCTGTGGTCAGCCCCTGCGATGGACATCAATCCACCTGAAGTACCACCGCCCGAGTCGATTGATGCCACACTGCTGCCGCCCCCGCCGCCAGAGAGCAAACCAACACCCAATCTTCCGACCCCATCGTCCACGCGCATAGCGTCTGATAAAATCGCCGACCCTTCGCCAAAAGCCGCTTCCGACAAGCAAAACGATGCCTCACTTTCTAATCCAGATAAAAATGGAATGGGCAATAATCAAGCAGCCAACAGTGGCAATGGTAGCAGTGCCACAAAAAGTTTGCCCAAAGGCAACCCCATCGGCGTGCCTGCACCCAATCGAGGGTTTGATGTTGATTACGAATTGACGGGCAAGTTTCAGGGATTTGATGCCGCAGGCAGTGCCAAGTTACTCATTCGCTTAAATGGCGACCGCTACTCGGCGGACTTAACCGCCAAAAGCACGGGTGCGTCTTTTTCCACACGCTCGGGTGGTGTCTGGCGCGCAGACACGATTGCCACCGAACGTTTCAATGAACTCATGGATTTGCCTTGGCCGTTTAACAAAAGCGACAAACAATCTTCGTTTGAAGTCAATTACGCCACGCGCAAAATTCATTTCGTTAACCGTGGTACGCCATACGAGCGCGAGTTGACCGTCGATCCGATTTACGACTACCTCTCTGCCATCGCTTTTCTTCAGGCAGGCTTTCAATCAGGGCATATCAAAGCAGGGCAAGGCACGATTACACTGCCGATTGGCAAAAGACAAGACATTGGCACCGCCTCTATTGCGATTGGCGGATTTGATTCAATTTCAACGTATGATGGTGCTTTTGATGCCATCCACGCTAAAATTTCTGTGGACAGCACCAGTATTAAATCCATTGAAGTTTGGTTTGTACCCGAAGTCAACTACGAGCCGCGCAAAATGCACATCGTTTTTGATAAAGGCGTGATTACTTTACTCAGCACCAAGAAAAAACAACTTCCTCAACGCTGACCATGTGGGCTTATCTGAGACAGTACTTTGCGACAACATCGAGCGCGCACGCCAAGTCGCGCCATCGATTGTGGCGCGTTGTGCTGATTAGCGCGCTGATTCAATTGTCTTTGGTGTTGATTGCTTGGTACTCGTGGCGCACACACCGCTTGTCAAGCACCCCCACAGTTAGCTTGGAAACAACCTTGCCCGCAACACTTGAGTCAAATATAACCGCAGCACAGACTCAAGTGCCACTTGCCAAAAACACCAACCAAGACACCGCGCGAAAAGGCGCACAACCCTTGACTGCGCCCACGCCAGCCACCCCATCGAAATCCACATCAATCAAAGCCGAAAAAGACCTAACCTCAACAAGCACGCAAACCATCAAATCCAGTTCATCAACAGCCTCAGGTGCAGACTTATGGTCATTGCCCATTCCATTGCAAAAACTATCTTACAGCGCGCACATCAGCAACGGCGCATTGCAACAAGACCTGCAAGCCGCACAACTCTCGGTCACGGCTTTGGGTGAGCAACGTTACGAGGTGGTTTTATCCAACAAACAGTTGGGTACGCGCAATGGCAACATCGGTTTTCATTCTGTGTTCATCGCCAGCGAACATGGGACGCAACCGACGGGTATCGGCGGTGGTGCGTATTTGAAAACCCCAGAGCATCCAAAAGGCTTTGCTTTGGGTGCTTTGAAATTGAATCCCTCCATCAATCATTCCGCTCAACTCCGCGCATACACCCACTTTTTAGACCGTGCGAGTTTAATTATCTACATTCAAGGTGCACTGATGGATCAACGCATCCAACCACCACAACAATTGCAATTGCCTATTTATGGCGTGGGCGGTGTGCAAATGCAAACCGTGCGCATCGCCACCGACAACCCAAGCGCAAGCCCGTGCCGCAGATGCGTGCGTGCCTTTGCATCAGGCGATTTTGGCGAGGTAAAACAATGGTCGGTTTGGTACGATGGTGCACGCAATTGGCAACCCGTGTTCATGCAAATGCGCCTTGGAAAATCGGCGGAGTGGGTGCTCACATTGTCGCTTAATTCCTGATTTTAAACCCAATCAACCATAAAAAATGCTTGCGTTGCGCAAGCATTTTGATACAAGCAGCCAAACAGTACCGATACTACTTCACCACTTTGAGTGGACTGGGTTTGCTTGCTTTTTCAGGTGTTTCGCTCAGATGCTCATGAGCGTCTTCATCTATTGCCTCATCGCTGGCATCATCGTCAGCACCCATCGACGAAACATCAAATACCACACCTTGATTGGTTTCCTCCGCATAAATCGCCATGACGTTGCCCACTGGAATACTGAGGTTTTCGACCTTATCGCCAAAGCGCGCTTGAAAGGTAATCCATTCATCGCCCAATTCGAGGCGGTTGGTCGCCTCCGCGCTGATGTCCAGCACGATGCGACCATCAACCACAAACTGCCGTGGTACTTGCGCCATATCGTCAACGT
>JAGNWC010000149.1 GCA_017986195.1 Hydromonas sp. | reverse complement strand
CGGCGTTCAAAAAATTGAATTGTTAAGCGTTTAGCCTATTTGGATTTTAAGCCTGAATCAACTGCGCAATGTCTTGGTACACGTGCATGCGGTTGTCTTCATTGAGAATTTCATGGCGCATATTTGGATATTCGATTTGTGCGGTTGCCAAGTCCGCCCGTTGCAGTCGTTGGATGAAGGCGCGTGTGCCTTTGCCAAACTGTGTACACGGATCAAGCGCGCCCCATGCCACCAACACACTGGTGGCCTTTTCGATTTTGGCGATTTCATCTTGGCGAAAACACAGGCGCATGAATTCAAACATATCGCGATAATAGCGCGTGGAAATGGGGTAGCCACACAATGGGTCGCGGATGTAGTTGTGGACGTTGGTGCTACTGGTGCTCAACCAATCAAATTCAGTTTGGGTGGGTTTGAACGCTCGGTTGTATTGTTTGAAGATGCCATCAAACACCGAGGTTTTGTCGCCCTTGATTTTGTGTTCTAAACGCGCGATTTGGTAGGCGATGGACAGTTGTGTTGGTGTGTTGAATGGCACACCTGTTAAAATCAGTTGGCGCAAACCTGTGTGGGTTTGCGCGTAGCGCAGGGCAATGGTTGAGCCCATGCTGTGACCGAATAAAATATTGGGTAAATTGTTTTTGAATGAGGCGAACAGTTGCTCGATGTCGGTGAAAATTTGTTGCGCACCGTTTGCATGTGTATCGCCAAAATCCCCTAAAGCATCTTTGTTGGCGGATTTATAATGACCGTGACCGCGCAAGTCAAAGGTGATGACGTTGCCGCCCTGATGGGCTAAAAATTGCGCAAATTCAGCATATCGTCCCGAGTGTTCCACCATGCCATGCACCAGCACGATGTTGAATCGTGCAGATGTCGTGGCAGGAAATAGGCGGTGATGAACCATCAGGAGGGTTATTGGGGCTTGGGTAAATCCACTTTTTCTTGGGTTTTCGCCAATTGTTTGCTGGTTGCTCGCACGTCTAAAACCCCCTTGCTGTTCGGGAAGTTGGTCAGCAACACTTTGCGTGTGTCATCGCGCAAGTCGTTCATGCCCAATTTATCATAAGACTGCATCATGATGATGAGTGCGTTTTCAGTTGAAATCGTACCATCAAAGTTTTTCAAAATCCCTTGTGCACGATTGATGGCGGCAAGATACGCGCCACGGTCATAGTAATACTCAGCAATTCTTAATTGTTGTTGCGACAAAGTATTGACCAGTTGCACCATGCGTTTACGTGCATCAGGCGCGTAACGGCTTTCTGGAAACTTGGTGACCAAGGTTTTGAACGCATTAAATGCCTCTGTCGCGGCTCTTGGGTCACTGGCGTTGCTACCCACATCACGTGTCAACAAGGTTTTGATGAAGCCAGTGTTGTTGTTGTAGTTGATGATGCCCTTGAGGTAATACATATAGTCAAGCTGTGGGTGCGAGCCGTTCAGTGTGATGAAACGGTCAGCCGCGGCGAGTGCTTTGAGGCGGGACTCATCTTTCCAATACACATACGGCAATTCCAATTGTGCCTGTGTTGCCTGAACCGAGAATGGATATTGTGCAATGGTGGCTTCTAAGAGCAGTGCCGAACGGGTATAATCACCTGCATTCATTTGATCGCGTCCCTCGGTGTAGAGTTTATCCACACTCCAGCCAGCGAATTCATTTTTTTCTTTGCTGGCACAGCCTACTAATAAGCTAAAGCCAACAGCCATCAGCATCACTGTGCGCACAGTTTTGTGCGTCATATTTTTTAGGATAGATAAAGCCATGTCAGTACCTTCTGTAAATGAATTGGACAACGATTTGAGCAACGATTATAGCGCATGGGATGACGATTTGGCATTAAATACGCTGAATTTAGAACCAATCCAACTTACCGTGGACGAAACCGCCAGTGGCAAGCGTTTGGACGCTGCCCTTGGTTTACTTTTGCCCGATTTCTCGCGCTCGCGCATGCAAAAATGGCTCAAAGACGGCGCGGTCATGTACAACGGTGTGGTGGAAACCTCACCTCGGCGGATAGTATATGTGCATGATGTACTCAATGTGCAGCCACAGGCTTCAGACGAAATGAAAGCCTACACCGCGCAGGAAGTACCTTTAGATATCGTGTATGAAGACGATGATATTTTGGTGCTCAATAAGCCTGCGGGATTGGTGGTGCACCCAGGCAGTGGCAACTGGGAAGGCACATTGCTCAATGGCTTGTTGTTCGCCTATCCCGAAATTTCGCAAGTACCGCGCGCGGGCATTGTCCATCGACTCGATAAAGACACCTCAGGATTGATGGTGGTGGCAAAAACCGTGATGGCGCAAACTGACCTCGTGCGTCAGCTACAAGCGCGTACCGTCAAGCGTCGCTACATCGCCGTGGTGCAGGGCGAACTGGATGCCTTTGGCACGATTGATGCGGGCATCGGGCGCAGTCCACAAGATCGATTGAAAATGGCGGTATTGGTTGGGCAAAGTGGCAAACCCGCGCGCACACATTATCAAAGCATGGGTTATTGGAAATTCCAGCAAAAACCCTACTCCATCGCGGTGTGTCAACTCGAATCAGGGCGCACGCATCAAATTCGTGTGCACATGCAACACAAAGGATTTCCCTTGGTCGGCGACCCTGTGTATGGCGAAAAGCGCGGTGCTCGTCGTAGCATCGGTAGCATTGCAAAAACCATCGTCGGTGAGCAGGAGTTCGACCGCCAAGCCTTGCACGCCTATCAACTGGGTCTGATCCATCCGCGCACGGGTGAATACATGAGTTGGCAGTGTGAATTGCCAGAGGACATGGTGGCGTTATTGGCGCATATGGGCGTGAACGAATTGCCATTGCCCGATGCGGATATGGAAATGGAAGCCTTGTTGGCGCAGTGATGTGCGCTTTTAGTGTTATCCAATAACGTCATTGCGAGCGGTTTTACCGCGAAGCAATCCAGTGATATCAAAAGACGGGTACTGGTGTGGATTGCTTCACTGATGAACCGTCGCTCGCAATGACCAAGGCTTTTTTGAAAGTCATCTATGTTAAAAAACATCATTACCCCCGACTGGGCAAGCCCACCCAACGTTCACGCCTTGACCACCACGCGTATCACACAGATTGAGGGACAAAAAGGCGTGAGCCTTGCGCCGTTTGATG
>JAGNWC010000148.1 GCA_017986195.1 Hydromonas sp. | reverse complement strand
ATGATGCGTTGGTCAAAGTCTTCACCACCGAGGAACGTATCGCCATTGGTTGCCAACACTTCAAATTGTTTTTCACCGTCCACATCGGCGATTTCGATAATCGACACGTCAAACGTACCACCACCCAAGTCGTACACCGCGATTTTGCGATCGCCGCCTTCTTTTTTGTCCAAGCCAAACGCCAATGCCGCCGCGGTTGGCTCATTGATGATGCGTTTCACGTCCAAACCCGCGATGCGTCCCGCGTCTTTGGTTGCTTGACGTTGCGCATCATTGAAATACGCAGGCACAGTAATCACCGCTTCGGTCACCGCTTCGCCCAAATAATCTTCAGCGGTTTTTTTCATTTTGCGCAAGACTTCAGCAGAAATCTGCGGCGCAGCTAATTTTTGGTCACGCACTTTGACCCAAGCATCGCCATTGTCCGCCTTGATGATTTCAAACGGCATTTGCTCAATGTCTTTTTGTACTTCTTTGTCCTCGAAACGACGACCAATCAAGCGTTTAATCGCGAACAAAGTGTTTTTCGGATTGGTCACCGCTTGGCGTTTCGCCGATGCACCCACCAAGATTTCACCGTCTTCTTGATACGCAATAATCGATGGCGTGGTGCGCGCGCCTTCTGCATTTTCAATCACTTTGGGTGTGTTGCCTTCCATAACGGCCACACACGAGTTGGTTGTACCCAAGTCAATACCAATAATTTTACCCATTTTATTACTCCATTTTATGCTGTGAATTGTGTCGTTGCGTTGGTGTTGTTGCGTTCCAGCGCGCCTTGAATGCTACATAGAGGCGTTTGGGTGGTTTTCAAGAGCACAAATTGAAAAACCGCTGTTGAAAAGCGGTTTTTGCTTGCTGACAAAGCAGTTTTTTACTGTTTAACTCAACGATTTATTTATTGATTACCAAAGTCTTTGCCAAAATGTCGTGCAAACCCTGTTTTTTCTCAGTAAACGCTGCCATGATAAAGCCAATGTACACAATGAGTTTGGATAAGGCTTTACCAAAAAACCGCCCCGAAGCACGCGCAAAACTGATGCGATGACCGTTCATATCGGTCACTTTGATACCCATAAGCATTTTCCCTATGGTCGCCTGACTGGTAGAACTTTCCATCCCCGCGTAATACAGCCACATCAACACTGTGAAAAACAGTACCAATATCACGCTCGTACCCGAAACGTCTTGATAAATGGTTGGCTCCCTACCCACATAACCGATGAGCGGGAGAAAAACCAGGGTGTCAATCACCATCGCCACCGCACGTTTCCAAAACTCTGCGTAGTGAATTTGTTGGTTCGCGCCGATAGTCGCGTTATCTAACTGTACTCCAGTATTCATAGTATCCTTCTGTGTGATTTAGAATCCTTATTCTACACCAAGGCATCAACTTTCTCGGTTTCTTTTTTGCGCGGCAGTTGCACATCAAACACCACTTTTTGCTCAGACTCCGAGTAATCAACATGCACCGTTCCGCCATTTTTGAGTTTGCCAAACAGCAACTCATCCGCCAATGCTTTGCGAATGGTGTCTTGTATCATCCGTGCCATCGGGCGTGCGCCCATCAATGGGTCAAAACCGTCTTTGGCCAAATGTTTGCGCAACGCATTGGTGAAGTGGATGTCCACTTTCTTCTCATGTAATTGCTCTTCGAGTTGCATGAGGAATTTATCGACCACCCGCAAAACGATGTCTTCATCCAATGCAGTAAACTGCACAGTCGCATCCAAACGGTTGCGAAACTCTGGACTGAATGCACGCTTGATTTCCTCAGAATTGTCCTGAGACACTGTGGCTTTTGCGAAACCCAAGGCGTGTGACTGGGTGGCGCGTGCGCCTGCGTTGGTGGTCATAATCAATATAATGTTGCGAAAATCAGCGACACGCCCATTGTTGTCGGTCAAACTGCCATGATCCATAACTTGCAATAAAATATTGAATATTTCTGGATGGGCTTTTTCAATTTCATCGAGCAGCAAAACCGCATGCGGTTTTTTGGTCACCGCATCGGTGAGCAAACCGCCCTGCTCAAAACCCACATACCCTGGAGGCGCACCAATCAGTCGACTGACCGCATGACGCTCCATGTACTCGGACATATCAAAACGGATTAAATCGATGCCGAGCGTGAATGCCAGTTGGCGCGCCAACTCAGTTTTACCCACGCCTGTCGGACCTGTAAACAAAAATGAACCAATCGGTTTATCGGTATTGCCCAAACCTGCGCGAGTCATTTTAATCGCTGAGGACACCGCTTCAATGGCTTTATTTTGCCCAAACACGGTGTTTTTCAAATCACGTTCAAGGTATTTCAATTTGGCGCGCGCATCCGTGCTGACCGTTTTCGGCGGAATGCGGGCGATTTTTGCAATCAACTCCTCGATTTCAATTTTGGTGATTTTTTTCTTGCGTTGTTCCACAGGCAACACCCGCTGCGCTGCCCCTGCTTCATCCATCAAATCAATCGCTTTGTCGGGTAAAAACCGTTCATTCATGTATTTGGCTGACAATTCTGCTGCTGCAATAATCGCCGATGGGGCATATTTAACTTGATGATGGCTTTCAAACTGCGGCTTTAAACCTTTGAGAATATCAATCGTCTGCGCCACAGAAGGTTCAATCACATCGATTTTATGGAAACGACGCGCCAATGCGCTGTCTTTTTCAAATACCCGACGGTATTCTTCAAACGTGGTCGCGCCGATGCAACGCAAAGTGCCATTGGACAACGCTGGCTTAATCAGATTGCTCGCATCCATAGAACCACCGCCTGTCGCACCCGCGCCAATGAGCATGTGAATTTCGTCAATGAATAAAATCGCATTGGGTTTCATTTCCAATTCATGTAAGACGTCTTTGAGACGTTGCTCAAAGTCGCCACGGTATTTCGTCCCAGCCATCAACGCGCCCATATCCAGTGAGTAAATATGAGATTGCGCCAGCACTTCAGGCACTTGACTACGAACGATTTTCCATGCCAGTCCTTCGGCAATCGCGGTTTTACCCACACCCGCTTCACCGACCAACACTGGATTGTTTTTGCGACGGCGTGAGAGCACCTGCACCGCACGCATCACTTCTGCTTCGCGGCCAATCAGTGGATCCAAGCGACCTGATTGCGCCATTTGATTTAAATCTGTGGTGTATTTATCCAATGCCGAGGTGTTTTT
>JAGNWC010000041.1 GCA_017986195.1 Hydromonas sp. | reverse complement strand
CCAACAATCCGCACCAACCGCTGAGCAAGGCAAAGCCGACTCAGGCAATGCCACTCAATCAGCAGAACAAAAATAAGGGGATTTCATGGCTAAGTTTTTTATTGATCGCCCAATTTTTGCTTGGGTGGTGGCGATTTTCATCGTGCTTGCGGGGATGGTCTCGATTAAGTTTTTGCCAATATCGCAATACCCACAGGTTGCCCCCCCGACCATCACATTAACCGCCGTCTATGCGGGTGCAGATGCACAAACGATGGAGGACAGCGTGCTGTCCATCATTGAACGCGAAATGAATGGCTTGGAAGGCTTGGACTATATGGAAGCCAAAGCCTTGTCCAATGGCACGGGTACATTGACTTTGACTTTTAAAACGGGCACGAACGATGATTTGGCACAAGTGGATGTGCAAAATCGCTTGTCACGCGCTGAGTCTCGATTGCCGAGTGCGGTCAAACAAACGGGGATTCAAGTTGCCAAAGCCAACTCCAACTTCTTGATGGTGGCGATGTTCTCGGCGGACGATCCGAATGTGGATTTGAGCACAGTCAGTGATTATGTGGCACGCAATGTTCAACCTGAATTGCAACGATTGGCGGGCATCGGTGGTGTCGAATTGTTCGGTGCTGAGCGCGCGATGCGCATTTGGATTGACGCGAATAAACTGCGCAGTTTGAATTTAACCGCCACCGATGTCAGTGCCGCGATTGCGGCGCAAAATGCACAAGTATCTGCGGGGAGTTTGGGTGATTTACCCAACAGCAATGGTCAAACCATCTCCGCCACGATTACTGTGCCAGGGCAACTCAAATCCACCGATGATTTTAAAAAAATCGTCTTGCGTGCCAACACCGATGGCTCGGTGGTGCGATTACAAGACGTGGCGCAAGTCGAATTGGGTGCGCAAACCTATGCCACTTCAGCGCGTTTAAATGGCAAACCTGCAGTGGGCTTGGGTTTGCAATTAACCAGTGACGGCAACGCTTTGGCTGCTTCCCAATTGGTTAAAGAAAAATTGGCGGCATTGCAACCCTTTTTTCCAGCAGGAGTGTCTTGGAAAGTGCCTTATGACAGTTCAACTTTTGTGAGCATTTCGATTGAAAAAGTGGTTCATACCTTGTTGGAAGCCATGCTTCTGGTATTTTTGGTGATGTTCTTGTTTTTGCAAAATATTCGCTACACCCTCATACCAACCATTGTTGTGCCGATTGCATTGTTGGGAACGTTTGCTGTGATGTACAGCGTGGGCATGTCCATCAATGTGCTGTCGATGTTTGCAATGGTCTTGGTCATCGGGATTGTGGTCGATGATGCGATTGTCGTGGTCGAAAACGTCGAGCGAATTATGGCGGAGGAAAAACTCTCGCCATTAGAAGCCACGCGCAAAGCCATGTCGCAGATTTCGGGTGCGGTGATTGGGATTACCGTGGTGTTGATTGCGGTATTTATTCCGATGGCGTTTTTCTCAGGCGCGACGGGCAATATTTATCGCCAATTCTCGGTGGTGATGGCTGTATCCATCGCATTTTCGGCGTTTTTAGCCCTGTCTTTAACGCCCGCTTTATGCGCCACTTTGCTCAAACCGATTACCGAAGACCACCACGAAAAGAAAGGTTTTTTTGGCTGGTTCAATCAAAAATTCACCAAGGGTGCCAAACGTTATGAGACCCATGTCGGACGCTTGTTGCGCCGTGGTTCGCGCGTACTGATGGTATATGTGGCTTTGATTGTGGTGGCGGTATTGGTGATGATGCGCTTGCCCACTGCGTTTTTACCGACCGAAGATCAAGGTTATGCGATTGCCAGTATTCAGTTGCCTCCTGGAGCAACCCAAGAGCGAACCCTTAAAACCATCAGTACGATGGAGCAATTCGCGATGAAACAACCCGAAGTGGAGAACGTCATCGCGATTGCGGGCTTTAGTTTCACAGGGCAAGGGCAAAATATGGGGCTGAGTTTTATTCCACTCAAAGATTGGTCTGAACGCACTGCCGCAGGCTCAGATGCCACCGCAGTCGCAGGCAAAATCACGGGCGCGATGATGCAGCAGGTGCGCGATGGTTTTATTTTCGCACTGACCCCGCCACCGATTCCTGAATTGGGCAGCAGTTCGGGCTTTACCTTCCGTTTGCAAGACAGAAGCGGTAAAGGACATGATGCCCTACTGGCGGCACGCAATCAATTGTTGGGGATGACCCGACAAAGCAAAGTATTGACCCAAGTACGTCCAGATGGCATGGAAGACGCGCCGCAATTGCGTTTGGAGGTCAATCGTGATGCCGCCAACGCGCAAGGTGTGAGTTTCTCGAGCATTGCAGGGGTTTTGTCCACCGCGTTGGGTTCGAGTTACGTCAATGATTTTCCGAACAAAGGTCGTTTGCAGCGGGTCATTGTGCAAGCGGATGTCAAAGACCGCATGCAGCCTGAGGACATTTTGAATTTAACCGTGAATAACAACCGTGGCGTTGCCGTACCGCTCTCGAGCATCGCGAGCACCTCATGGGTTACCGGTCCGATGCAAACCATACGCTACAACGGTTACTCTGCCATGGCGATTACAGGCAGCGCAACTCCAGGTCACAGCACGGGTGAAGCAATGGCCGAGATGGAAAAATTGGCCGCACAGTTGCCAGAGGGCTTTGGCTTTGAGTGGACAGGACAATCCAAAGAAGAAAAAGCCTCAGGCTCACAATCGGCGATTTTGTATGCCTTCTCGATTTTGGCAGTGTTCTTGTGTTTGGCGGCATTGTACGAGAGTTGGAGCATTCCCTTGGCGGTGATTTTGGTCGTACCGCTGGGTTTGCTCGGTGTGGTTTTGGGCACTTGGGGACGCGGTTTGTCCAACGACGTGTATTTCCAAGTCGGTTTGATTACGGTGATTGGGCTTTCCGCGAAAAACGCGATTTTGATTGTCGAATTTGCCAAAGATTTGCAAGCACAAGGTAAAAATGCGTTTGAGGCAGCACTGGCGGCAGCACACTTGCGTTTTCGCCCAATCATCATGACTTCTTTGGCTTTCATTATGGGGGTGATACCGCTGTATTTTTCGACAGGCGCAAGCTCTGCCAGCCAACGCGCGATTGGTACCAGCGTATTTTGGGGCATGTTGGTGGGCACCTTGTTGGCGGTATTCTTTGTACCGATGTTCTATACAGCGGTGCGCTCATGGTTTAAAGACACCGAGCGACAAAAAGAACGTTTCCATGAGCACGCTGTGGCGGCAGGTATGACCGAAGATGCGGTTGAAAAATACATCCATGACGCGGAAGATGGCTTGAGTGAACAAGAGCGCGAAGCCCTACACCACGCGGGCGATAAAAAACTGCCCTCGAACTCGGACAACAACAAAACACATGAAGGATAGGGATATGCCGAAAAAATACCATCCATACAAATCAATTCCCCTGACATGGGCGGCGGTGGTTTTATTATCCGCCTGCTCTATGGCTCCGATATACCAACAACCCAGTGTGCTTGTAGCCCCTGAATTTCCATCAAGCAGTGTCATCAGCACGACACCGACAAGCGAACAGTGGGATGTTTCCGCGGCCAAAGATTTGGGTTGGCAACAGTACTTTGCGGATGCGCGTTTGCAGCGACTGATTGAATTGGCTCTGAGCAATAATAAAGACCTGCGCATCGCCGCACTGAATGTCGAAACCGTGCGCGCGCAGTACGCCATTGCGCGTGCCGACCGCTTGCCTGCGATTGGCGCGACAGGCAGCGCGACCAAAGCACGCGTGGCAGAGGATTTGAGCAATGCTGGGCGCAGTTATATCACCGAGTCGTACAACGTCGGTTTGGGCGTTGCCTCATTTGAATTGGATTTATTCGGTCGGGTGAAAAGCCTGTCGGACAATGCCTTGAACCAATATTTCGCACAAGAACAAGCGCGCGATGCAACCCAAATCAGTTTGGTCGCCACAGTTGCCAAAGCCTATTTTGCCGAGCGCACGGCGCAAGCGAATATGGATTTATCGGCGCGCGTGTTGCAATCGCGCGAAGAGAGCAAACGTTTGACCGATTTGAAATTCAAAGTAGGTGTGATTTCAGCGGTTGAAGTCAACGAAGCGGTGACGCAAATCGAAACTGCGCGTGCGGATTATGCGGCCGCCGAGCGTGCTCGAGAGCAAGCGCGCAACGCTTTGGCACTGTTGATTGCCCAACCTTTGCCCGCGGACTTACCCGAACAAGCCCCATTGGATGCGCAGTTTGCCAACCGTGAACTGCCCACTGGTTTGCCATCGGATGTGTTGTTGCAACGCCCTGATATTCAACAAGCAGAGTTTGCACTAAAAGCCGCCAATGCCAATATTGGTGCGGCACGTGCGGCATTTTTCCCGCGCATTACGTTGATTGGCAGTGTCGGTACTGGCAGCACTGAATTGGATGGTTTGTTCACTGGCGGTAATGCTACGTGGAGTTTTGCACCACAAGTGAGCCTGCCGATTTTTTCTTGGGGAAAAAATAAAGCCAACTTAGACGTGGCCGAGCTGCGCAAAAACACTGCGATTGTGCAATATGAGCAAGCGGTTCAATCGGCATTTCGTGATGTCGCCGATGCCATGGTGGCGCGCCGAACCCTGCAACAGCAATACCTCGCACAGCAACACAGCGATCAAGCCATGGCGGAACGTTATCGTTTGGTCAAAATGCGTTTTGACCACGGTGTGTCCAGTTCGCTTGAATTACTGGATGCCGAGCGTTCGAGTTATACCTCGCAGCAGGCTTTGTTGCGTACCCAACAAACTTTGTTAGAAAATCGAGCGGATGTATATAAAGTTTTGGGCGGTGGTTTGGTTTCAAAGAATTTGGCAAACTGAGCACGGGTTCATCTTGATTGAGATTTTCGGCTAAAAATTTTGGCAAAAAATAAAAGAACGGTCGTTCATTTTTGGTTCTCTTTTTTTTGGATTGTGGTAATATACAAGCCTATTTTATACGTGAACCAAGGCTGTCTTGGTTTTTTGTTGGTATTACATTTTTTAGGAGAACCCCATGGATGCGCTCATTGAACGTGATGTCATGGAATACGATGTGTTGGTGGTGGGCGGAGGCCCTGCGGGTTTGGCTACAGCGTGTCGTTTGAAACAACTGAATGCAGACATCAATGTGTGTTTGATTGACAAAGGCTCTGAATTGGGGGCGCATATTTTGTCGGGCGCAGTGATGGATCCGATTGCGATGAACGAATTGTTCCCCAACTGGAAAGAGTTGGGCGCGCCTTTGAATGTACCTGTGACGGGGGATGATTTTTTATTTTTGAGCGAAACAGGTGGTAAGCAAACACCACAATGGTTGCTTCCGAGTATTTTCCAAAATCACGGCAACTACATAGTCAGTCTGGCCAATGTGGCGCGTTGGATGGGCGAGCAGGCTGAGGCTTTGGGCGTGGAAATTTATCCAGGTTTTGCTGCTGCGGATGTGTTGTACGACGAAAACGGTGCGGTTAAAGGCGTGGTCACCGGCGACATGGGCATCGGCAAAGATGGTGAGCCGACCGCGCAGTATCAACCTGGGATGGAATTGCATGCCAAATACAGCGTGTTTGCCGAGGGTGCGCGTGGGCATCTTGGTAAACGTTTGATTGCCAAATACAGTTTGGATGCAGGGCGTGACCCACAGTCCTACGGCATCGGCATCAAAGAAGTGTGGGATGTACCCGCCGAACAACACAAGGAAGGTCTTGTGGTACACACTGCGGGTTGGCCATTGGATGCGGATACCTATGGCGGTTCGTTCCTCTACCACATGGAAAACAATCAAATTGCTCTCGGCATGGTGGTGGGTTTGGACTATGCCAATCCATATCTCTCGCCATTTGAAGAGTTTCAACGCTATAAAACCCATCCCGAAATTGCCAAACACCTCAAAGGTGGTAAACGAGTGAGTTATGGTGCGCGCGCGATTACTGCGGGTGGCATTTTGTCTTTGCCCCAGTTGTATTTCAAAGGTGGCGTATTGGTTGGTTGCGAAGCAGGTACGCTCAATGCCTCTCGCATTAAAGGCTCACACGCAGCGATTAAAACGGGGATGCTGGCAGCAGAATCCATCGCGGCGGCTTTGGGCGCAGGGCGTGAGCGTGATGAGTTGCCTGAATACGAAGAAGCATTTAACAATTCTTGGCTCAAAGCCGAGTTGTGGAAAGCCCGCAATTTCAAACAATGGTTCAAAAAAGGGCGCAACATCGCGACCCTCATGACGGGGATTGAGCAAAAGTTATTGGGCGGCAAAATGCCGTGGACGATTCATCGCACCAAAGCTGACCATGAGTGCTTATTGCCTGCTGCACAGTGCACGCCGATTGAGTATCCTAAACCAGACAAT
The DNA here is from genome assembly GCA_017986195.1 of Hydromonas sp. Lineage (GTDB taxonomy): Bacteria > Pseudomonadota > Gammaproteobacteria > Burkholderiales > Burkholderiaceae > CTSOIL-112. Next base: position 3,258 of record JAGNWC010000041.1, on the reverse strand, counting down.
ATTTTGACCTTTGACCGATTGTCTTCGGTGTTTTTATCCAACACCAACCACGAAGAAAATCAACCTGCGCATTTGACGCTGAAAGATGCCAGCGTACCCGTGAATGTCAATTGGGTTAAATACGCGGGGCCTGAAGCACGTTATTGTCCAGCAGGGGTGTATGAATTCATCGAGGATGCCAGTGTGGCGCATGGGCAACGTTTGCAAATCAATGCGCAAAACTGCGTGCATTGCAAAACCTGCGACATCAAAGACCCAACCCAAAACATCGTGTGGGTCACGCCAGAAGGCTCAGGCGGACCGAATTATGGCAATATGTGATTGAGTTTGTGATTGAATCCTTTAATAAAAAATGACGCATCCACGGTGCGTCATTTTTCGTGGTGGGTCAGCAATGCCGACTCATGCGCTGTCCAATCTTATTGTGGGCTTGAGTCGTAATCTACTTGATTGATGAGTAGACGTCGTGTCAAGCGCGGCCTGTCGGATTGGTTGCAGTCATTCTTTTGCCTCGTCGTCCTCATCATCCCAGTTGTTGCTTGGTTGGGCACCTTCTTGGTATACAACCTTCATGCTCATGGGTTTGTGCGTGGCTTCAATCAGTATCAGACGATCAATATTGGGGTGTTTGCCTGGGTTGGCGCGCGCATCAGCGGTGTGCTCAGCGAATAATTCTAAGCCACGTTTGGCGGCGTAAATGTCCAATTCGCCCATGGTTTTGAATAAATAATAATACAGCGCGAGCGAACCACGTTGTCCATCTGCGTTTTCGATGCTTGAGAGTAGTTTGTCGTCTTGGCTGATTTCAATGCGCTCAACTGAACCGATATCGGGGAATTGCTCTAAGTTTTCGGCAAAAATGCTGCTGGTTTTAAAAAGGCTCATCAAAAATACTCCTCTAAGTGTGCGCAAATTACTGCGCGGATTTTAAAACTAAATCAATGTATAACTGGCTGTCTGGCTCGCGTTGGTCACGCTGTGCTTGCCACAATATTTTCCCCAAACTGTCCATCACTTGGTGTGAGGCCCTGTGCTCGTCATCGTATTTTTGGCACAGTTTTTCATAGGCGGCTCGGATGCCATGCGGTTGATTAATCGACACTTGTTCGCTAATCGACAGATGCATAGACAGATGCAAAAACGGATTGGTTTGTCCCGCTTCAGGTGGAAATTGCGCCAACTCTAAAGTTTCAATCGGTGCGTTTAAAATTGCGTGGTATTCGGGATGCACACGCATCCATTTGACCGCAATGGTTTCGATGGCGGCAAGGGGTTCGTTGCGCAAAGATTTGTGCCATGCGTGGTAAAAAAATTCGCGCACTTCTTTAAGGGTGGGGTTAAAAAACATGGCGTGTAATGTTTGATGGTAACGGTGCATTGTACCGTGAATGCAGCGTTCATATTCAAAAACCACACAGGCGACCCGAAAGTCGCCTGTGTGGTTCGTCAAATGTGTTGTGAATGACGATTTATAGGGGGTAACAGTTATTTTTTACCACCCAATAAACTGCCCAATACGGAAGCGATGTCACCCGCATCAATTTGTCCGTTTGGTGTGAGTTTGTTAATCAAACCAGGTAACAACTCAGCCAATCCACCTGCTGCTTGTTGTTCAGAAACGCCCGCGTCTTGTGCGATTTGACCCAAAGTACCTGCTTGACCCAGGGTGGCTTGAATCTGTTCGGCGGATACAGGTTGGTTCTCGCCCGTGCCAATCCATGATTGCACTTGTTCGCCCAAACCTGCTTGGCTCAACAAATCAGCTAAGCCACCCAAACCACCTGCAACCTGAGTGCCCGCTTGTTGTGCTTGACCACCGCCGAGTAAGCCGCCGAGTAAGTCGCCCAAACCGCCTGCTGAACCGCCTTGTTGTTGTTGACCACCGAGCAGACCACCGAGCAAACCACCTAAGCCACCACCTTGTTGTTGCTGACCGCCGCCGCCGAGTAAGCCGCCGAGCATATCAGCCAAGCCACCTGAGCCACCTTGGTTGTTGTTGCCGCCCAATACTTGTTTGAGCACTGCGTTGAGCAATGCGCCTTGAATGCTGTTGTTGTTAGAGTTACCACCCAATGCCGCGTTTAATAAACCGTCCACTAATCCCATGATATTTTCTTTGCTGTATGAAATCGAAGAACCACGCCTGTGTGATTCTTACGGAGATGATGTTAGCACGAAAAATTCAGTGCATGAGTTTGTAGGTGACTTTTTTTAATCAATTTAGGGTTTACTATATTATTTTTGCCTAAAAGTCGCCCCAAAGTGTCTGTAGGGCACTGATGGCCGCCAAACCAGCGGTTTCAGTGCGCAAAATTCGTGTACCTAAAAGCGTGGCTTTAAAGTTCGCATGCAAAGCCAACTCGATTTCGCGTTCATCTAATCCACTTTCAGGACCGATGAGAATCTGTATCGCCTGTGTGGGTGCAGGTTTGGGTAAAGTGGATAGCGTGGTGGGCAAGGCGGGATCGGGATGCAAAACGATTTTATAATCGCTTGAATCTTTGGCTGTGCCTAACCATTGGCTCAGAGTGATGGGTTGCGCCAAAGTTGGCAAGACATTGCGCTCGCTTTGCGCACAGGCGGCGATGATGATGCGCTGCCAGTGTTCCATTTTTTTGGTGATACGCTCGGGCGAGAGTTTGACTTGACTGCGCGCGCTGAACACAGGAACGATGTGGCGCACGCCCAGTTCAACGGCTTTTTCAATCGTCCAATCCATTTTGTCGGCAGACGATAGACATTGTGCAAGAATGATGTTCAAAGGCGATTCGTTATCGATTTGTAAAGTGGGTGCTGATAGCCAACGCGCCTGCGCCGATTTTTTTTCAATCTGCGTGAGTTCTGCGCTGGCGCAGTGTCCCATTCCATCAAACACATCACAGACATCGCCCACACGCATGCGCAGCACGGTGATGGCATGATGGAATACTTCGGCGGGTAAAGTAAATTCAGCCAATTTGTCGGTGTCTGACCAAGGGGCAGGGGCGTAAAATCGTGAGCGCATAATAGGTGGTGTCCAAAAAATCAGTGCGGTATTTTAGCCCAAAGCAGGGCGCGCATCTGCTAAAATGCGCGATTGATTGAGTTTGACCTAATTTATAAAACGCTTATTGCGCCCTACGCATTATTTCGAAAGTTTAAAATGTCCGCACCCTTGTTGATTGAATTACTCACTGAAGAACTCCCCCCAAAAGCCTTGGCTAAATTGTCCACAGCCTTTGCTGAAGGCGTGCACGCTGGTTTGGTTAAATTGGGTTT
>JAGNWC010000040.1 GCA_017986195.1 Hydromonas sp. | reverse complement strand
CTTTGTCTAAAAAACCTTCATGCACCCATCGCGCCATGGGATTAAAAGCGCGCATTTGTTGTACAAAATCATGTTTAGTCAGCCCTGTGCCATAGGTCATCACTCGGTCAACCATCAGCCATCGGTTTGAATCTGGACGATGCAAAGCATGCTCCCAAGTCTCAATACCCTGAAACAATCCCGTGAGGTTGTCTAAGTAGCCACCACACCGCTCTAAATAGAGCAACGACCACTGCCCCCACAAAACGGGTGCACAGCGGTGGGGCAACAGCAGCACCAATTGCTTCATATTTTTCTGCTTGGCAAGTTTTAGTGCTGCCGTTAATCGCGCAGACCACGCATCATCAGGCCACAAGCTTTCTTTGGCAATCTCACAGACCAAACCCATTTTTGCATACACCGAATCAGGGTGCGCCAGCAGATGTACGTCGTTATCCACGTGCGCCTGCGCCAACTCGCGCGCCCACAATGGCACGGTGGATTCATTGACCGCATCAGGCTGCATATCGAACCAAATCGATACAGACATTGGCGCGTCTTGTGTTGGAATTGCTGTTGGAGCGTCATTGACTGACATATTATTTTCCTTTTGTGAATTTACCACTGTCGCACAATAATATTTTTAATTACCTGTAATCTTCGATGGAAAAAATGATCCGCGCCCGCCACCACAGTCACTGGCAAGTCCTGCGGTTCTGCCCAGCGCAACACATCATACAATGGTATGGTTTCATCCAATTCGCCGTGTATCACGATGCTGTCTTCGGGCACTGTTTGCACCGCCCATTTGCCTGCGGCCGTGCCAACCATCACCATACGTGCGACGGCTTGATTCTGCGCACTCAAACGTTGCGCGATAAAGCTATTCACAAATGTACCAAACGAAAACCCCGCCAACACCACCGCGCCATGCGCTGCGAATTCATTTTGCGCCCATGCCAATACCGTCAGTAAATCCTCAGTCTCGCCCACACCTTCGTCATGCACGCCCTCGGTTTGCCCAACACCCCGAAAATTCGAGCGCACGCTGATATAGCCCAACTCAGCCAAGGTGCGCGCCAAAGTTTGCGCCACTTTATTGTCCATCGTGCCGCCAAACAAAGGATGCGGATGGGCAATCAGCGCAATCGCTGGCGTGCTCAAGAGTGCAGATTTAGGCAAATCCACCGCCACTTCAATCTGCCCTACTGCGCCAGTGATGAGGGTTTTTTGCGTTTTATTCATCGGTGTTTTCCAGCATCAAACGCGTGACCACACGTCCGTTTTGTAAATGCTCGCTGACAATTTCATCCAAATCACTGTTGTCCACGTATCCATACCAAACATTGTCTGGATAGACCACACACACAGGACCGCTCTCGCAGCGATCCAAGCAACCTGCTTTATTCACGCGCACTTTGCCCGCACCCAAAAGCCCCAAATCATGCGCACGACCTTTGGTGTAATCAAACGCCGCCATGCCACCCAAACGCGCGCAGTCGCCACGGGGATCATCTGCGGCGCGCTCATTGGTACAAAAGAAAATATGGTGTTTGTAATAACCTTGTTGTTCTGACATCATTGCCCCTCATTCATACACGAAGCCCAAACCTTCGCTATAATCTAAAATACAACCCACTTAAAATAAACCATGCACAACACCGCACCCGCCCACTATCCACCGATTTCGTTGGCACATCTGAAAAATTGGTGGAGTCAAAACAGTCGCACGCACCATCCGCTGGCGATTAAATATATTGCGTCGTGCGAATCTACCAACTCACAATTATACCGAAGCCCGAGCCACGCCACCACATTACTCGTCACCGAAACCCAAACCCAAGGACGAGGGCAGTTTGAACGTGAATGGCAAACCCGCTCGGGCGACTTGATTTTTTCACTTGGTGTGCGACTGCACAGCAGCAAAATTCAAGCACTGTCGATACGCGTCGGACTGGCTTTGGCGCAAGTATGCGCTCACTTTGGCTACGCGGCACAACTTAAATGGCCCAACGATGTGATTTTAAACAACGGCAAACTGGCGGGCATACTGGTGCAAAGCAACCCCAGCACACAAGAGCAAATGAATTGGGTGGTCATCGGCGTGGGCATGAATATTGCCTCGCGTGCCAACTTGCCCCTGAGCAAAAAAACCAACTCTGCATTTATCCCGACGAGCTTATCGCAAGTGGATGCACAATGGCTCAACCCAAAGGTAGGGGCGCGCGAAGCCCTCATCATGCACATCGTTGATGAAATTCTACTGCACATTGATGGTGAGCGCGCACTCTCGAACGACTATCTGGCGACCCAGTGGAATCAGCACGATATTTGGCTGCATCAACCGATTATCTGGATAGATCCTTTCGGTCAAAAACACCACGGCACTGGATTGGGCATTGATGCAAACGGCACGTATCAAATGCAAAGCAGTCGGGGGCAAGTGGCGATTTACAGCGGTCAAATTCGCTCGGCACAGCCCGACCCAAGCACACGCCAACCCACAAACAGACTATGAAAAGTTCTCAAACTCTGCTCATCGATGTCGGCAATACGCGCATCAAATGGCATTTGCACAACGCAAATACCCCCGTGCTCGCGACAACCAGCGCGCAGGCCGTGCCCCACACCAATCAATTACCACATGAATTAACCGCACAATGGCGCACCTTGCCCACGCCCGATGAGGTACGCATCAGCCATGTGGCGCAAACAGTTTTGTACGAGCAATTGCTTGGGCTGATACAACAACTTTGGGGGGCGGCTCGCATCGTGCGCATGACACCACGCGCCACACATCAATGGCTACAATTGAATTACGATGAAACCCAAATGGGCAGCGATCGCTATGCGCAACTGCTCGGCGCACGCACACTGAATCACAGTGACAACCTCGTGGTGATTGGCGCAGGCACGGCGATTACGGTTGATGCCATCCAAGCAAATGGTCAACACATCGGCGGCATCATTCTGCCGAGTACACGCCTGATGCGCACGGCCTTGCATCAATACACCGCGCAATTGCCGTTGACGGGCGGGGCGTTTTCGCCCAACGATGCGCCGCACAACACACTCGATGCGCTGCATACGGGCGCAATACTTGCGAGTGTTGGCGCGATTGAATGCTTTGTTGACACTTATTTTGCGCAAACGAATGCGCAGATTTTACTCTGTGGCGGCGATGCGCCTGAATTGATGAGCCAGCTCCAATCCCTCGGCAAATTACAGCGTATCAGTCACGCACCTGCTTTGGGATTGTTGGGCTTGCTTTACAGTGAGTCGCTTACTTAGCGATTGCCAATACCGTCATAATCGCCAAGCCATTATTGACCGCGTGCATCGCAATCGGTGTCCAAAGCGACTGGGTTCTCATGCGCGCCCATGCCAACACCAATCCCAATACAAATATATGCAACAACTCATAGTGATTGTATTGAACATGCATCATGGCAAAAATGGCACTGGTCAATAGCACCGCAGGTACCGCACCCAAGCTGCGCTCAAAACCGCTGTACATAAACCCACGAAACACCAATTCCTCAAAAATCGGCGCGGCGACTGCCACGGTTAAAATCAGTACAACGGGTGAACCCACGAGTGCCATTTTCGCCATAAAGTCTGATTCGGGCCAACCCAACAGCTGATGCACTACACCCGTCAAATACACGGCGAACATACACAACATGCACCAACCAATCACACGCCAAATAGATACCCTGCGCCATGCCATGTAGTCGCGCCACGAACTGCTTTTTTTGCTGAACACCATCAACGCAATCAAGGGCAAACTCAGCAGATTGACCACCAGTGAAATTTGTATCAGCAATTGCGTATCGTCCGCCAAATGCCGCACCGTCCCAATACTCAAAGGTAAATCCGCCTGCCATGCAAACCCCAGTAAAGCCAACGCTGGCAACAACGCTTGAGTTATCAGGAAATAGACCAAAAACCACACGCAGGTCATCCAAAACCCCCAACGCGCTACACCTGATTTTGTGTTATATCGTGTCATCATCTTTATCGTTCTTAAAAGTTATTCGTACGTTCCATCCACAGGCACACACTTTTAGCGGGCACAATATGTGGCACTGAGGCATCCACGGCCATCTCAGAGTCAAACACCCGCATGTGATGGGAATCAACCCACAGCACCCAATGCGCATTCGCTTGCGGCGCGGGTAGGTGAATGCGCACATCTTCTGGATGCGCATTAAACCACAACAGTATTTTCCCCGTCTCTGTGCCCATTGCTTTTTCAGAAGGGTCATACAACTGCAAACCAAGGTGATGTCGCATTGGATTTTGCCAATCCTCGGCGCACATTGGCTGATTATCGTCGCCACGCCACCAACTGGCTTGTATCGCATTTTCCTGTCCACCCTCATTGAGCCAATCCAATGAACGCAACACATTTGTGCGTGCGCGCAGATGTGCCAGTCGCCCAATAAAATCTCGCAAGACTGTGTCCATATTGTCCCAATCCAACCACGTGATGGCATTGTCCTGCGCATAGGCATTGTTATTGCCTTGTTGCGTTCGGCCAAATTCATCACCCGCCATTATCATTGGCGTGCCGCGTGAGAGCAGTAATGTCGCCAGCATCGCCGCCACATCTCGCTGCCGCAACGCTTCAATCTCTGCACCCGCCGCGCCTTCTACACCATGATTCCAACTGTAATTCTCGTGGTGCCCGTCGCGGTTGTCTTCACCATTGGCGATGTTGTGTTTGTGTGCGTAGGTCACCAAATCGCGCACGCTCATGCCATCGTGCGCAGCGATAAAATTCACACTGCGCGTCTGCACAGAGTTTGCAAACACATCGGACGAGCCCGCAATCCGCGTGGCAAATTCCGCGACCATGCCCGCATCACCACGCCAAAATCGCCGCACGGTGTCGCGATAACGGTCATTCCATTCCAACCAGCGCGCGGAGAATTGCCCCAATTGATAACCATTGTGACCAATATCCCACGGCTCGGCAATCAGCCAAGTTTTGGATAAAACAGCATCCTGCTCAATCGCCACCAACAAAGGTGCTTGTGGATGAAATCCTTGTGCATCGCGCCCCATAATTGGCGCCAAATCAAAGCGAAAGCCCGCCACACCGATGTACGTTACAAAGTAGCGCAGGGTGTCCAACATCAATTGCACCACACCTGCGCGCGTGCAATCAATCGTGTTGCCACAACCCGTATCATTGACCAAGTACCAACGCGCACGCGCCTCATCCCAAGCATGGTGAAAATAATAGCGGTTGTCCAAACCGCGTAGCGACAAAGTTGCGCCTTGGTCATCGCTCTCACCCGTGTGGTTAAACACCACATCCAATATCACCGCAATCCCTGCTGCACGCAAAGCGTGCACGGTGTCTTGTAAATCCGCCACGCCATTCGGACACAAACGCGGGTCGACTGCCATCATCGCCAAAGGGTTGTAGCCCCACGCATTGCGCAAACCCAAAGGTGGCAAATGTCGTTCGTCTATCCATGCGGCAATCGGCATCAACTCGACCGCATCAACCCCCAAGGTTTGCAAATGCGCAATCACGCAAGGCTCACGCAAGGCTACAATCGTGCCACGCACTGCTTCGGGCACATCGGGGTGCAATTGGGTCAAGGCCTTGACCGACACTTCGTAAATGAATTGAGGTGGGCGAGGGGAATGATGGGGTTCTGTGTGGACAATATCAGCGGAATTCAGCCATGCTTGCCGAAACAAGCCTTTCGGCATTAAATCAGCCGTATCCATTTGCGCCGAACGCGGTGCAGCCAAATCAGGGTGATAGACAAACGGTGCCGACAACTCTTTGGCATAAGGGTCTACCAACAATTTATTGGGATCAAAAAACTGGCTTTGCTTTAAATCGTACGAACCATCGGCACGCAATCCATAATACCAATCCGCCTGCGGCAAATTTGCGACAGGCACAGCACCGTGCCACACCCCATCGTTTTGCTCAGGCAACCGATACTGTGCGATTGCCTGACCTCGCTCATCAAAAAAACACAACCACACCGCCGTTGCAGCGGGGGCGCAGACTGCGAAATTTGCCACGCCTTGTTGCACCGACCAACCCAAAGGTTGTGGAGAACCGCCCATCATCAGGTTGTTGTCTGTGCTCATAAAACTCGCTCTCGTTAAGATGCGTCATTATGCAATAAAAAATAGACCCACATCCGTGAGTCTATTTATTCTACCGCTCAAACATTTATTTGTAATGACCCGCTTGCTTGAGTGCTTCGTATTTTGCTTGCAACTGCTCAGGCGATTCTTTTTTCGCCTCATCGTGTGGAATACAATCCACAGGACAAACCACCTGACACTGTGGCTCATCGTAGTGCCCAACACATTCGGTACACCAATCTTGGTTAATCACATAAATCTCAGGTCCCATGCTAATCGCATCATTGGGGCATTCGGGCTCGCACACATCGCAATTGATGCAGTCCTCAGTAATTTTCAAAGCCATAATATATTCCTTTAATTTCCGTAAAGAGTAAAACACATGAAATATTATACTTTATTTTCATCGATCTCTGCATATTTACGTTTGACTGCTTGCTCCACGCTTGGAAATACAAATTTGCTGATGTCGCCACCCAAATGTGCGATTTCGCGCACAATTGTGCCTGATATGAATTGGTATTGGTCTGAAGGGGTCATAAACATGGTTTCCACGTCAGGCAATAAATAACGATTCATACCCGCCATTTGAAATTCATATTCAAAGTCCGAGACCGCGCGCAAACCGCGCAAAATCACATTGCCTTGGTTATCACGCACAAAATCTTTGAGCAAACCCGAAAACCCCTTGACCACCACATTGGGATAATGACTGAGCACTTCAGTTGACAACGCCACACGCTCATCCAATGTGAAAAACGGACGTTTGTTGCGCGAGTCCGCCACCCCAACGATAAGCTGATCAAAAATTTTCGCGCCACGACGAATTAAATCCTCGTGCCCACGGGTGAGCGGATCAAATGTGCCTGGGTAGATTGCGATTTTTGCCATGATTTAACCTTTTTTATTTGCTACATTGTTGCTGATTTGAGACAGCATTATATCGGTTTTTAGACACCCGTCGGGTGTTTCGTATTCTGCTGACCACGCATATCGACGGATTAAAACTGATATGATGACACCGTGACTGCCTGCCTTAGCCCGCAGTTTTTATCATTGATTGAAAGTAGCTATGAAATATTCCTTTGTGAAAACCTGTTTGCTCGCGTTGTGGTTCAGTGTGTCGTTACCCATGGGTCTGGTGTTTGCCAAAGAGCCAATTTCTGAGCGTGAAATGGCACAGACTATTCCAACCGACCCTGCTTTGCTCAAAGGGACACTCGCCAACGGTTTGCAATACTACATACTGCAACACACCCAACCCACGAAAAACGTTGAATTGCGTTTGGTGGTGCGCGCAGGTTCGGTCAATGAGCTGGAACACGAGCGCGGCATTTCTCACTTTTTGGAACACATGGTGTTCAACGGCACACGCCTGTATCCCAAACACCAACTCATCGATGCATTGGAAAACATGGGGGTGCAATTTGGTACCGATTTGAATGCGTACACGGGCTTTGATGAAACCACTTACATCCTGCCGATTCCATTGAATAACCCTAAGAATTTTGAGAAAAGCATGGGGATTTTAGAGCAACTGGCCTTTCATGCCACCTTATTACCTGAAGACATTGACCAAGAACGCTCAGTGATTACCGAGGAATGGCGCGCCAGTGCACTTTCTGCCGCAGCACGTCAACAAGAACACAACCTCAAACTCACCACCACAGGCTCGCTGTACGCCGAACGCATGCCGATGGGTAAAATCGAAGTCATACAACACGCACCCCCACAAGTATTGCGCGATTTTTACCAGCGTTGGTACCGCCCAAATTTAATGTCCGTGGTGGTGGTCGGTGATATCAATCCAGCGTATGCCAGAAAACTGATTGAAAAACATTTTTCAAGTTATCAAAACCCCGAACCCTCAACACCCACGCCCACCAATACTTTACCCAACAACACCACGCCTTTGGTGGGTGTGTTTTATGACAAAACCCTACCACAAAGCACGGTGATGATTGCCAACAAAGACAGCAAGGATTATGTCGCAGTCGATACACTCGGCTCATACATTGAGACCTTGCGCATGAGTTTGATGGTCAGCATGCTCAATCAGCGTTTGCAGGCGCAATTGGATACGCCAACCTAAACCCCGTCGTTTTTACAGGCTGCGGTTGAGTGGGGCTATCTGTCGGGTTTGGTGCGCAGCAAACAAGCCTTGCAATGGTACGCGGTTGCCTCGCCCAACCAAGAAGAAAAAACCCTTGCAGCCTTGCACAATGAGGCTTTGCGCGTCATACAACATGGCTTTACCCAATCCGAATTGGATCGCGCCGTGCGCGAACATTTGACTTTTTTAAACAGCAACCCCAACAATTTACAAAAAGCCACCGAATACGTACGTGGCATCGTTGAAAATGAACCCTTGCCCGAAGTTGAATGGGAGCGCGCCACGCAACAACACTACCTGCCACTGATTCGCTTGGACGAAATCAACCAAATCGCACGGCGCATCATTCAACCGAATAATCGCGTCGCCCTGATTAACAGCAATCGCGCGACCGCGCCAACAACCCCATCGCGTATGTTGGCGATTTTAAACCAAACCACCGTGCAATCTGCCTACACCGAAAGACAAGAGCGCGACACCTTGCTGACCGCAGAGCCTGCAGGGGGAACAGTGGTGCACACCGAGGTGCATCCTGAGGTTGATTTGACCGTGTGGACTTTGTCCAACGGTGTGCGGATTGGTTTTCGTCCCGTACCCTACAACGATGGTCCGATTATTTTTAGTGGCGTGTCCAAAGGTGGGTTTTCACGTCTGTCTGATGCGGACTGGGTGAAAGTTCGTTGGGGCATGGATGGCTTGGTGGAAGGTGGGGTCAATGGGCTGTCCAAAACCCAAACCAGTCATGTCCTTGCTGGTAAAGACATCGCAATGCAATTGTTTTTTGATGAAGTTACTCAGGGCGTGACGGGTAAATTCAACGCCAAAGACAGCGAGTCTGCAATGCAGATGATCTACAGCCTACTCACAGCTGTAAATAAAAATTCTGAAACCTTCAAAACCCATCTTGCGCGCAGCGCAGCAGCAACCAAAAGTCTTGTGGACAATCGCGATGCGCAGTTTGAACAAAGTATTCAAACCGCCCTCAACCACAACAACCCACGTTTTGATGGGGTTATCCCGACTGAGAAAAGTTGGCAAAACACCGACTTTGACACCACTTATCGCAGCTATCGTCAAGCATTTGCCAATGCCAATGGCATGTACTTCACTTTCGTGGGCAATGCCGATGCCAAAGACATCAAGCAACTCGCCGAACGCTATTTAGGCGGGTTGCCCACGGATTTAACCCAAACCAATCAAGCCCGCGATACAGGCGCACGTTTGGATTTCACCCCGCGCCGCATTGAGCTGGTCAAAGGCAAAGAAGCCTTGGCGCAAGTGCGTTTGATGTTTGGCGGTGAAACCGCATACAACGAAACCGATAGCCTCGCCTTGCAAGCACTGGCGCACGCGCTCAACATTCGCTTGGTCGAGCGTCTGCGCGAGCAAGAGGGCGGCGTGTACAGTCCTTATACCTATGCCAGTATGTCCAAACTGCCGTATGCGCAGTACGATTTCAC
>JAGNWC010000147.1 GCA_017986195.1 Hydromonas sp. | reverse complement strand
CCTGCCAATCAACCAGATACCGAATGCGGGGTGTTGAGCATCACCGATAGTGATAAACGCAGTGAGCCAGTGGATGTGTGTTGGCAATAACCATTATTCGATTGAATACACCGCACTCAACTGATACACAGTATTCGGCGCGATGAATACGCTGTCATCTGCCGCATTGGCAGTCTCGACACAGACGAATTTTTGATAATCCCCCTCATTCAAATCAGCCGATTTTTTGGCAATCTCTATCCACGGATTCCACACCACAGTTGAATGACTGCCTGTGGTTTGAATCTGAATGCTGCGTTGCCAAGCCGCATCGACAATCTGCATGGTCGGCGGAGTGTGGGTGTAAATGCGATCGACTTCTTGGGTAAAATTAATTTCACCTCTTTGTGGCTTAATCTCGCGATTGCCACCAACAGCGTTGTCGATGTATTGCGTGTTTTCTAAACCCAACACTTGGGTTTGACGAATGTCACCGACTTTGAAATAGGTGTGTATCGCTTGGGTCAAATGCATCGGTGTGTCCGATGTATTGCGCGTGACCAGTGTAATTTTGAGGGTTTTGCCCACGGTGATTGTGCTGGTCAACTCAAACGTGTGCGCCCACAGTTCAAGGCTTTTGGGCGATGGACTCAAACCCAAAACCACTTCAGTCGCACCATCGGGCAACTCGCGGGTCGATACCGCGAGCCACAATTGATTGCGCGCAAAACCATGTGCACCACGATTGAATCCCGACACATCTGCCCCGAACCAAGGCCAGCAAATCGGCGCGCCGCCTTTGATGGCTTTGCCTTGCTCGTAAAATGCGCGCTCACTCAAAAACATCAAATCATCCGCCGCATGATGCGGATGAAACCCCAACACCTGCCCACCGTACAGGCTGATGGTCGCGCGGGCGTGGCGGTTGTGAATTTGGATGAATGGAAAACCTCCGTTGCCCTCAACAAAGGAGAGTTGGTTGGCGATGGCGAATTGGGTGTTGAGTTCAGAGATATTCATATGATTTCTCGAAATATTATTATTCATATTCTTGTTCAATGGACTTTAGTTTTATTGAAATCGTGATGGTGTATTATCCAATAACAGTTGTCAATTTATTTTATCCACATCATTGCCCACGTGAATAACACCGCCATAAAACAAATCACCAAAGCAACTTTAAAGATCGCAGGGATGGACAACTGCATAAACGTTCTTCACCTTAAAAATAAAGCATTTAACATCCTATTTGATTTTACCAAATGCTTTGTAATACGCATCGCGTAACATGCGCGCTATCAAAAATAAAAAATAACCAGAAGTACCTAACAATAACAAGGTTTGAAAAGCAAAGCGTATTGGTTGTGTTGACCCATATATATGTGTTGTCGAGCAAGGACCAAAGCGACAAGATTTCCAATGATACGCGCCCGTTTTGATTGCTTCAATTGCCGTCTCGGTGAAGATACCGACCAAAGCAAGCATAAAAAAGATTAACCCCAGCACGATGAACGGCAAACAAATACTCAGCAGGCGACTCACGCCACTGGAAAATTTTGCAGGCAATGGTAAAAAATCCAGTGCCATACAAACAAGCATCAACACAGTTGCCACAACCATTAAAGCAATGCCCACTGCCCCAAAGAGAAAAAAGTCGAATTCCTTCAAAGGGTGACTCCATGTTTTTGTGCGCTCATGGCGACATCGAGGAAATTATGAATATTGACCAAGCCAGCACTACTGCCACAAAACAAACCACCAAAGCAACTTTAAAAATCGCAGGGATGGACAATTGATTGTCATGTTTCTCCGCCCACCACATCATAAATAATTGGTACAGTAAATGAATCGTGATAAACAGTACCGAGGCTTCGAACGGGTAGGCAAAATAATCAGGTGCATTGTGTCCCAGCAGCAAGCCAAAGGACAGTATGGCTGACAATACAACCAGTCCAGCCATGACGCTGATGGCTGTTTTCCATGCTTTCTCACCATTGGCCCAGGTGCGTTTTTCAAAGGGCAAATAGCGGTTTTGCGCGGTGGTCAGTTGCATAAAACGTTTTTGTTTTTGTTTCCATAGTACGATGGCGATGAGCAGTGCAGGCAGCAATGCAAATACCCCGATTAAAAATGCCATCGGCAAAAGTGCCGCACTTGCGCGAGCACCTTGTAATTGTTGCCAGATATTTGGATTGAACCATGTGAGTATCAGGGGCGATATGAGCAAGCCGATGAGTAAAAACCGCAGTGCGTAGCGTGCAAAACCACCGATGCCTTGGTAGGCTCGCCAATAGTTGATGAAGCGGTCTTGTTCGACATTATCGGTGGTTGGAGGCATTGTCTATCTTTATGATTCTTGCGTTGGTCGTTTTTGAGTGTGGTTATTATGTTCTTTTTGGTTCAAGTTTTCACGAATTTTACGAAAAATCTCAAGTAAATGCGTGTTGTACGCGCATTTTTGCTGCTCAGCAATTCATAATGAATCCCTAAGTTGAGTATTGTTCTCGTGTATCATTCCTGCATTATTGATAAAAGGTTAGATGATGAGCACAGTCAGCGAATTTTTAGACCACTCCAACCACACGCTGTTGGTGATTGATGGTTCGAGTTTTTTATACCGCGCCTATCATGGTTTACCCGATTTGCGCTCGCCCACAGGCGAGCCGACGGGCGCGTTGTACGGCATGATTGCCATGCTCAAACGCTTGCGCAACATCGTGCCGACCGAGCATGCGGTCTGTGTGTTTGATGCCAAAGGCAAAACCTTTCGCGATGATTGGTATCCTGAATACAAAGCCAATCGCGCAAAGATGCCCGATGATTTGGTCGCGCAAATAGAACCGATTGAAGCGGTGGTGCGTGCTTTGGGTTTCCCCGTGGTGATTCAGGACGGTGTCGAGGCGGATGATGTGATTGGCACACTGGCGCACAAGGCCCAGGCGGCGGGCTGGCGCACGGTGATGGCAACGGGTGACAAAGATTTGACCCAGTTGGTCAATTCTGAAGTGTTGTGGTTCAACACCATGAGTGGCGATGCGTTGGATGTCGCGGGTGTGACCGCGAAATTCGGTGTGTCGCCCGAGCGGATGGTGGACTATCTGACCTTGGTCGGCGACTCAGTGGACAATGTGCCAGGGGTTGAAAAAGTCGGCCCAAAAACTGCGGTCAAATGGTTGACCGAGTTTGGTACCTTGGATAATATCATTGAAAAATCGAATGAGATTAAAGGCAAAGTCGGTGAATATC
>JAGNWC010000039.1 GCA_017986195.1 Hydromonas sp. | reverse complement strand
AGCGCAGACGGTCAAAATTGGTGTTCGCACCCGAGGCGACGGCGATGAGGTTTTGTCCTTTGAGATTTTTATCCTCGGCGTATTTTTTCAGCCCCGCCAATGCCATCGCGCCCGATGGCTCGAGAATTGAGCGCGTGTCTTGAAACACGTCTTTAATCGCCGCGCAAATTGCATCGGTATCGACCACCACATAGTCATCGACCAAATCTTGCGCGAGGCGAAAGGTTTCCTTACCGACTTGTTTGACCGCTGTGCCATCGGCAAAAATCCCGACTTCTTTGAGCGTCACGCGTTTGCCCGCGTGAATCGACTGGAGCATGGCATCCGAATCAACGCTTTGCACGCCGATGATTTTAATCTCTGGGTTGATGCTTTTGATGTACGCCGCCACACCCGTAATCGCGCCGCCGCCGCCGATGGAGACGAAGACCGCGTGTATCGGTCCTTTCGCGCTGGCGTTGACACTGTTGAATTGATGCATGATTTCCATACCAATCGTGCCTTGCCCTGCAATCACATCAGGGTCATCGTATGGATGAACGAAAGTCAACTTGCGCTCTTTTTCCAACTGCAAGGCTTTGTCCAATGCATCCGAATACGAGCCGCCATGCAGCACAATCTCGACATACTCGCCACCAAAACGTTTAATCGCTTCGACTTTAATCGCAGGTGTGGTTTCGGGTACGACGATGGTCGCGTTGCATTTGAGTTTAGAAGCCGAGTACGCCACACCCTGCGCATGGTTGCCCGCCGAGGCGGTAATCACGCCTTTTTTGAGCTGTTCGGGTGTGAGTTGCGCCATTTTATTGTACGCCCCACGGATTTTGTATGAGAACACCGCGTGGGTGTCTTCGCGTTTCAGATACACGTGGTTGTGGATGCGACGCGAGATTTGGGGCGCGAATTCCAAGGCGGTTTCCGAGGTGACTTCATACACGCGTGAGGTGAGGATTTTTTTCAGGTAATTGGTGTAGGGCATGATGCTTCTAAGGAGGGGTTTTGTAAACCTTAAAGATACCACAACCGACCATGTTTGTCGCCTGAGCTGTCGGCACATGGTGGGTTTTTCGCATTTTGTCCAGAATTCTGTGTTTAAATGGCGCACATTAAGTAAGGATGACGTATGCCCGACTGGCTCAATCATGTACTTCAACTGTTTTCACTCTCATCGGTGGGCTTGCCCGCGATTTTTGTGGTGGCGTTTGTGTCGGCGACAATTTTACCGATGGCGACCGAGCCTGTTTTATTTGGCTTTGTCAAACTCAATCCTGACCTATTTTGGCCTGCCGTTGCGGTGGCTACTGCAGGCAATACTTTGGGCGGTATGGTGACTTATTTTATGGGCTATGGTGCGCATGAATTGCTCGCGCATGACAAACCATCTGTGCATCTGCGCTGGTTACAACGACTGGGCGCACCCGTTTTGTTGCTCTCGTGGGTGCCGCTCATCGGTGATGCGTTGTGTGCGATGGCGGGTTGGTTGAAGTTGGCTTGGAAGCCTGTTTTACTGTGGATGGCAGCGGGTAAGTTGATTCGTTTTGTGGTGATGACGGGGGTTTTGTTGTGGATTCCTGAATCTTTTTGGCAACGTTTTTTCTAAGTATGAAAGCTGTGTTTCCTTAGGATTGCGCGCCCCATTTTCCTGCGACACCATCTCTCAAACCGCGCCACAAAGATGGTACACCCAAAGACCACTCTTTAAACATTGCTGCGCGCACCATTTCTTTGACGACCAGCACCGCTGTGAAAGCATGAAACGTGATGCGTTTGCCCGCTCTCGCCCATGCGCGTGGTTCGCGCTGGAGTATGGTTTGGATGATGAGAAAACGGTTGCGGATGTGAAAATAACGGTACATATCCGATGCGCGATAGAGCGAGCGCACACCGATGTCGATGTTGTCGTGCCCCCGTTGGCGAATCAAGGTCATGGCGTTGACATAGGCAATTTTAAAAAATTCACTGGCGCGATAGCCAAACTCGGTGTCGTCCCACGCGAGAAAATAACGCGTATCGGCGTAACCGATTTTATCAAATACAGAACGATGAATCAGCGCGCCTTCAAAACACGCGCAGTTGGTGTACCAAATATCAGCGGTTTTGAATATGCTGTCGGGATACGGACGGGCAAAACCAATCCACGGCAAAAAAGTATTTTGCCAGTAGAACACCGTGCCATTCGGATTGGTGCGGCGACCATGCAGAATTTGTGCTTGGTTTGAAAATTTCATCAGCCCAGACAAAGCCTCAGGACGCGCCAAAACATCATCGTCCATCACCCAAACCCAGTCGTAACCTGCTGTGTGTGCGGTTTGCATGCCTTGGGCAAAACCGCCTGCGCCGCCCGTGTTGACGCTGCTGTGGGTAATATGCCAAGTCATTTTGGGATGCGCTGCGACGTAGTGGTCTAACTCGATTTGGGTGTCATCGGTGCTGGCGTTGTTGATGACCACAATGCCTGATAATGCTTGAGTTTGCGCCAGCAAGGTGTCCAAACACTCGAGCAACCAAGCGCGACGGTTAAAAGTGACGACGACAGCGCAAATACGCATCAGTTATACCAAGGGGTTGAGGTTAAACGCGGGTATGGTGGTGCCGTTGGTTTGTGCGTGCAAAAATCTGTGCGCACAATCCAAGGCTTCGGCAATTGTCACATCCATGTCCAGATAGCGGTAGGTGCCCAAACGTCCGACAAAGGTCACGTTGGACTCTTGTTTCGCCAGTGTGACGTATTGCTCCAACAGGGCTTTTTCGTTGACTTGGCGTATGGGGTAGTAGGGCGTGTCGTTCGCTTCGCACACGCGCGAAAACTCTTTGAAATACACGCTGCGATCGTGTGCCTCCCACGGCGCGAAGTGTTTGTGTTCGGCGATGCGCGTGTGCGGCACATTCACATCGCCGTAGTTCATCACCGCGCAACCTTGAAAATCACCTTCGCACTCGCCACGCTCAAAGTCCAGCGTTCGATAAGCCAACCGCCCCAGCACATGGTCAAACCACGCATCAATCGGACCGCTGTAAAACACATGCTCAAATGCGTTCGCGTGTTCGCGTGCGAAGGCGGTGTTCAAGCGCACCGAGATGTTCTCGTGGTTCAATATATTTTCAACGATGGCTGTATAGCCCTCTTTGGGGATGCCTTGAAAACGGTGGTTGAAATAATTGTCATCGTAATTAAAGCGCACGGGCAAACGTTTCAAAATACTGGCTGGTAATTCAGTGGGTGCGATGCCCCATTGTTTGATTGTGTAGCCTTTGAAAAAAGCTTCGTACAAATCCCGCCCGATGAATTTGAGTGCTTGTTCTTCAAAGTTGAGAGGTTCATCGATTGAGGTATCTGCCTGCGCGGCGATGAATATGCGTGCTTCATTCGGTGAAAAAGTTTTGCCAAAAAATTGATTGATGGTGTGCAGGTTAATCGGTAGGGAAAACACCTGCCCATTGACTGTGGATTTCACGCGGTTGGTGTAAGGCATAAATTCACCAAATTGACGCACATAGTCCCAAACCACCTGATTGTCAGTATGAAAAATATGTGGGCCATACACATGCACCATCACATCGGTGGCCGCGTCGCGCTCAGAAAAGCAATTGCCCGCCAAATGCGGGCGGGCATCAAATACCGTCACAGTGTGTCCAGCGCAGGCGAGTTCGCGTGCAATCACTGCACCCGAAAAGCCCGCGCCGACCACTGCAATTTTCATAGTATTAGCCAATTTTCAAATTGAATTTTTCACGCAGTGCGAAATACAACTTTTCAAAGAAAATCACCAAAACCATGACAACGACCAAGACCAAGATTTTATCGACCAATACCATGATGCCTTTGTCGTGCTGGAACACATTCAAAAATTGCAAAATCATCAGAATCGGTGCGTGGAACAAGAAGATACTCAATGAATATTTGCCCAAAAATTTAAATGGTGCGGTTGAAAAAATCTTTTGAGACAGGCTTTCAGATTTGGTCAACATAATCACAAACAAAGCACCAAACGGCAACATCATATAGTCTTTGTAGGCGTGTGGGCTATCAGGACGCCACAAAATGTAGAGCATGGCAATCCAAATCAACGGTTCAAAAAACTGCCAAGTTTTTGACCATTGGATTTTTGAGACTTGTGTGAAAATAAATGCACCGATACACGCGTCCATAAAGAAACGCAACAAACCCGCGACCACAAAAGCGTTGTATTCTTGGACATGCACTTCGAGTGAGTTGTAATCGTGTTGCAACAAAACCCAGAAGAAAAAGCCAAAAAACGCAGTAATCCAAGCCGCTTGTGCCTTGAAACGGCTCAACACCGCGAACAACACCGCACCGCCAAATACCTCGACCGACAAGGACCAACCGGGGTAGTTGTAGTTGATTTCATAGTGCTGAATTGAGAACGCTTGTAGCAAGAAAATGTTTTTGAACAAATTCAGTGAGAAGCCTTCAGAGTGGTAGTTTTTGACCACAGCATCGAGCAGCCCATAATTGCCGTCGAAGTGACCACGCGCCAAAGCCATCACTGCGACCAACACAAACACAATCAATACCGAAAACAAATAATGCAACCACAAACGATCGGCACGTTTGGTGATGTGATCCACCACCACGGCAGGATCCCATGGTTTGGGTTTGAGTGCCGACAAAGCGATGAAGAAGCCAGAAATCATGAAAAATATTTCAAGCAGGTTGTACAGACCTGTCCAACCGAACTTGCCCCACATATTGCCTGTGGACCAGTGGTTCAAGACAATCATCAAGGCCATCAGGCCACGGACACCATCTACGGCATCCAAACGCGCGCGTGGTTTTGGCGCTACTGCTGTTTGCGTCATTTAACTACTCCTATTGTTTTTTAGGGAAAATTTTTTGTTTTGCTTTGAGCGCGGTTCGATACAGTCTGGGGCTGTAATACAATAAACCAAAAGACACCGCTTGCCTACGGTCCAAGAGGCTTGTAATTTTTGACCAATGTGAGGGCGTAATTTTACCAAACATTTGTGCGTGTGTGGCTTTTATTCGAGTGCACACGCCGATGGCATCGGGCAGTTTGTGGCGAATCGCATCGGTGCATGCCCACAAATAGGCCTTGCAGGTCAGACCGAAATACGCATCGGTCAGCACGGGGCTCATCGGCTCGGACAGTTGCAAACGTTCACGCAACATCTGCACGGTGGTGAGGAAATCAAAACTTTTTTTCTCTGTCCATACTTTCATAATTGAGTTGGGGTTTTGGCGGTAGTACACCACGTGCTCAGGCTCGTACCAAATGGTGTTGGCACGCGAGAGCAACGGGGTTGAGGTCGCCACATCTTCCATATACAGGCGTGGCGGATAAGGTACTTGTAGCAGCAGTTCGCGTTTGGCGATGAATCGCCACGCATAAAAAGTCTGCGCGTTGATGTAACTGGCAATCACAGTTTGATCCACAGTCACCTCGGCTTTGGGTTCAAATTTGAATCCCTGCATGCCCCAAGCATGGTCTTTTTCGTACCAATAACTGCCGAAAAAAACCATGTCCATGTTTAAATTTTTAACATCGGTGAGTACTTTAACGAAGGCTTTTTTATTGACATAATCATCGGCATCCAATGTGAACACATATTCGCCTTGCGCGATTTGAATGCCATGATTGCGCGCGCCACTCAGACCTTGATTTTCTGCCAAAGTCTCGATGCGCACAGGCACTTGAGCGTGCTGCCAGCAACGTTGGTAAATCTCCTGTAAATGTTGGCTATTGAGCGCGTCGGACGCATCGTTGATGATGATGATTTCATAGGGTGCGTCTTGAATACAGGCATCCAAGATGCTTTGTACTGCGGTGTAGATGTACTTGCCCGCATTGAAATAAGGGATGACGATGGATAACAGCACTAAAATCTCCGAATAACTTTTAACTTTAAATTAGCGTCCACCGCGCTTGAGCAAACCCAAGCCAAAGTGTAAATTCGCCTCTAAAAATCCCGCCTTAGAACCGCAGTCAAAGCGTTTGCCTGAAAACGGCACGCCCAAAATGCTTTCGGTTTTGAGCAATTCACTGATGCCGTCGGTCAATTGAATTTCACCGCCCGCGCCACGTTGCGTGGTTTCGAGCAACTGCATGATTTTGCCATTGAGGATGTAGCGGCCGACCACGGTCCAGTTCGATGGTGCGTCCTCGCGTTTGGGTTTCTCGACAATCCCTGCCAATTCAATCGGAATTTGATGCTCGTTCTTCGGCGCGACCACGCCGTATTGCGAAACCTCGTCCCACGAGACTTGCTCCAAAGCAATCACACTACTGCCTGTGCGCTCGTGGACTTCGTTCATTTGTTGTAACGCGCCTTTTTGGTAACCGTCAATCAAATCATCGGGCAAAAGCACCGCGAAGTATTCATCGGGATGCACCAATGGAGAGCCGCAATGCACCGCGTGACCCAAGCCCAAAGGCTCGGCTTGGCGAATATAAATGCAGTTGACATGCGAGGGAATGATGTTGCGCACGATTTCGAGTGCTTCGGTTTTGTTTTTTTCTTCCAACTCTTTTTCAAGTTCAGGACTGCGGTCAAAATAGTTGGCAATCGCTTGTTTGGAACGACCCGTGATGAAAATCAAAGTATCGCACCCCGCTTCCACCGCTTCGCGCACCGCGTAATCAATCACGGGTCTATCGACCACGGTGAGCATTTCTTTGGGTACGGATTTGGTCGCAGGCAAAAAGCGCGTGCCCATGCCAGCAACGGGGAATATGGCTTTACGCAGTGGTTTCATAACGTGTCCCTTTAAACGTTAAAATAATTTTTCCGAGATTTTACCGTGCTCCAAACGAATCGCGGTGTTGCACACGCGCTCAATCATCCCCATGTCGTGTGATGCGAGCACCATGATGGATGAGCGATTGAGCAAATCATTCATACGCGCCGTGGCTTTCTCAGCAAAGGCTGAGTCGCCGACCGAAAGCCATTCATCCATCAAAATAATATCCGCATTGGTGCTGGTCGAGACCGCAAAACCCAAACGCATCGACATCCCCGAAGAATACGTGCGCATCGGCATATACAGATAATCGCCCAAGTCGGTGAATTCGGCGATGTCTTTGATTTTCTCTTCAACCTCGGATTTGCTCATGCCCATAAGGATGCCGCGAATCAGAATGTTTTCGTAACCGCTGGCTTCACCATCCATACCCAAGCCAATATCGAGCAAACTCGCGACCTTGCCTTCAACATCTAAGTGTCCTGAAGTCGGCGTGTACGCGCCAGCCAATACCCGCAGTAAGGTTGATTTACCCGAACCATTGTGCCCAACCAAACCGAGTCTGTCCCCTGGTTTTAAATCCAAATCAATTTCATCGAGCGCGCGCACCACGACGTGTTTCTTGGCATCCTCAGCAATGCGCCCACCTGTGGCTGCCTGAATAATCTGCTTTTTCAGTGAGCGATTGGACGTGTTGTAAATTGGGAATTCGACGCAAAGGTCGTGTGCTTTAATGTGTGCTGTCATTTTTTCCTCTTACAACCAATACGCCACGCGGGTTTTAAAGCGCGCTTGCGCCCACAAAGCCACCAATGTGCAAATCACCGCAGTAGAAAGCATCCACACCCAAGAAGTCATTGTGACATCATGCCCAGTCAGTGGTGCGCGGACAATTTCGAGCGCGTGAAAAAACGGATTGTTGCCCGTCACATAATGCTTGTCCACGGGCAATAGATGCGGTTGCCAAAAAATCGGCGTGAGGAAGTAGACAATTTGCATGACGCTTTGAATAATCGGCGGAATATCGCGAAAGCGCGCGCACAGATACGCAATCGGAACCGACAGCATCAATAAAGTATAACTGAGTAAAATAAAGCCCAAAACAAACTGCCCGACCAAAGGCTTCCAAGCGAAATCCAAATAAATCCAGCAAGCAATAAAAATCACAAAGTTATGCGCTAAAAAAATCAAATTGCGCGCCCACAGACGCAAAATATACACGGGCAAAGGCAAATTGATTTGGCGGATATAGCCTTCAAATTGTGAGAATCCTGTGCAGGCATCGTTGATTTGGGTGGAGATAAAGACCCACATAATCGTTCCCGCCGCAAAAAACGGTAGGAAACTCGGCACATCGACATGGAAAATTTGCGTCCACAAAAACCCCAAGGCGACAATCATCACCGCCGTGCTCATGGTGATCCAAAACGGACCTAAGACCGAGCGGCGATAGCGTTGGCGAATATCAAACCACGCCAACAACCACCATTGGTTGGTGGATTTTAAACTTTTGATAAAATCAGACATAGTGACTCAAAAAAGGGGGCGAACAATAAAACCGACATTTTACGCCATAATCCACCCACAAAGCGCAAAAATCAGTGCTTATCAGACAATTGAGCCATCATCGTGTGCAATAACAATGTGCCCGTCCGCGCCACCAATATCCAATACCGTCATTGCGAGCGACGTTGTATCAGCGAAGCAATCCATGCAGCATCACCACGGCGCACACCGATGGATTGCCACGCCTCGAAAATCATTCGAGGCTCGCAATGACGTATGCCCATTTGCATCTCCGTCATTCCCCCCTCGTCATTGCGAGCGATGTTTTATCAGCGAAGTAATCCATACGGCATCACCACAGTGCACACGATGGATTGCCACGCCTCGATAAAATCATTCGAGGCTCGCAATGACATATGCTCGTCTAAATCATCACCGTCCGCACCCCGTCATTGCGAACGACTCCACATCAGCGAAGCAATCCATACCTTGAACCCACTTCGACTGTTGGCCATGCGCCATCCATCTGCCGCAAGCATGGCATTGATTGAATCAACGCAAGCACGATAAAATACCACGCTCATCAAAGCCGTTTACAATGGCATGAAATCCAATCAAACACTGTCTATGAATACATCCAAAAACACCCCCCCCAATTTTTACGTCATCGGCGATGTACAAGGCTGTTCAGACGCACTCGCGCGCTTACTCGAGCAAATTCCTGCGGATGCCGATGTGTGGTTTTGCGGTGACTTGGTCAATCGCGGTCCTGATAATTTGGGCGTGTTGCGCCAAGTGCGCGATTTGGGCGCGCGGGCGCGGGTGGTGTTGGGCAACCATGACATTCATCTGCTGGGCGTGGCTGCGGGCGTGCGCGAAGCAGGGCGATTGGACAGCATTGCCGATATTCTCAATTGCCCCGAGCGCGACGCGTGGCTCGATTGGTTGCGCCAATGGCCGTTGGCGCATTATGAACACGGCGTGTTGATGGTACATGCGGGTGTATTGCCGCAGTGGTCGTTGACGCAGGTGTTGAATTATTCAAAAGAAGCGCGGCAGGTTTTGTCTGCGACTGACTATGCCCAACAACTCAAAACCCTGTTTGGTAGTTCGCCCAACCGCTGGAAAAACACGCTTCGCGGGGCAGAGCGCATCCGCGCCATCATCAACGCATTCACACGCATTCGGGTGTGTGATGCGCAAGGTGCGATGGACTTTCAATTCAAAGGTGAATTACCGAATGTACCAGAGGGGTTGTTGCCTTGGTTTCGAGTGCCATCGCGCAAAACCGTTAATCAGCCCATCATTTATGGCCACTGGTCGGCTTTGGGTTTGCACTACGAAAACAACACGGTGTGTTTGGATACAGGTTGTGTGTGGGGCTTGGAGCTCACCGCTTATCATTATCCAAGTGGTGAAACTATCAGTGTGCCAGCGACGCTTTAACTGCGGTGTTCGCGCTCCAATGCCTGCACTTGTTTTTCCAACGCCTCTAATTTTTCGCGCGTGCGTGCCAACACAGCGACCTGCACCTCGTACTCCTCGCGTG
>JAGNWC010000146.1 GCA_017986195.1 Hydromonas sp. | reverse complement strand
GATGGATTATGCGGACTTTATCAGGTGGCGTATAGAGCCAATTGAATGAATAAGGACACAACAAGGCACGCACAACATGGTTCTGAAAACAACAGTGGCAATGCCCAAACGCATTGCCACCGATGATTGTTTTCGAATTCAGCAGGATTAATTCGCAAATGCCGCCAAACCCGTCACCGCGCGTCCAATAATCAAGGCGTGCACATCGTGCGTGCCCTCATAGGTGTTGACGACTTCAAGATTGACCAAATGACGCGCCACGCAAAACTCATCCGAGATGCCATTGCCACCGAGCATGTCACGCGCCATGCGGGCGATGTCCAGTGATTTGCCGCAGGAGTTGCGTTTGATGATGGAAGTCAATTCCACTGCGGCAATGCCTTCCTCCTTCATACGCGCCACACGCAAGCATGCTTGCATACCGAGCGTGATTTCTGTGACCATATCCGCCAGTTTCTTTTGCACCAATTGATTTGCCGCCAGCGGTCGACCAAACTGAATGCGATCCATCGTGTATTGCCGCGCAGTTTCGTAGCAGGCTTGCGCGGCACCGAGCGCGCCCCATGCAATCCCAAAACGCGCGGAATTCAAGCAGGTAAATGGCCCCTTGAGCCCACGCACATCGGGAAATGCGTTTTCTTCAGGGCAAAACACTTCATCCATGACTATTTCACCCGTGATGGATGCACGCAATCCCACCTTGCCGTGAATCGCAGGCGCAGACAGACCTTTCCAACCTTTTTCGAGCACAAAGCCGCGAATTTCGCCCGTGTCGTCTTTTGCCCAGACCACAAATACATCGGCAATCGGGCTATTGGTAATCCACATTTTCGCGCCCGAAATGCTGTAGCCACCCTCGACTTTTTTCGCACGGGTAATCATACTGCCAGGGTCAGAGCCGTGATTCGGCTCAGTCAAACCAAAGCAACCGACCCATTCGCCCGAAGCGAGTTTGGGCAGGTATTTCTGTTTGGTCGCTTCATTACCAAATTCGTGAATCGGCAACATCACGAGCGAACTTTGCACACTCATCATGGAGCGATAGCCCGAATCAATTTGCTCGACCTCGTGGGCAATCAAGCCATAGCAAGTATAGTTCAAACCTGAACCACCGTATTGCTCTGGGATGGTTGCGCCCAACAAACCGAGCGCGCCCATTTCGTTAAAAATTTCACGGTCGGTGTGTTCAAGGCGAAAAGCGTTTTGCACGCGCGGCGCGAGTTTGTCTTGCGCATAGGCATGTGCGGTGTCGCGCACCATGCGTTCGGTTTCGGTCAATTGACCATCCATCAAAAATGGATCGGCGTAGTTGAAAGTCGGTTTGCTCATGGCGGCTCCAGTGTGTATGGGTTCTTATGGGTGGGCAAACGCTTGGCTATTTGCCCCTGTCTAAGTTTCTCACAATTAACAAACTAAAAAAAGAACCAATCTTAGGCAAACACGGAATAACCCGTACCAATTGGATTGAGTTGTTCCGTGATTCCTTAACGTCCGTCTAATCGTCCATCCAATTCTTCCCATCGAGCCAATGCTGCCATCAATTCATCCTCGATTTGACCCAAGCGCGTGGTCAACTGCACGCCCAAATCAGGCTGATGGGTGAAAATCGCACCGTCTGCGAGTTGCGCTTCAATGGTTTTTTGCTCAGATTCGAGCCGCTCCATCAGCGCGGGCAAACCATCCAATTCTCTTTGCTCTTTGTAACTGAGTTTGACTTTTTTGCTCGCCACGGGCAGCGCGGCAACGTCTAAAGTTGGCTCTATTTTTGGGGGTTGCTCCGTGGTTTTATTCACATCTGCTACGGGCTTGGGGGCATTGAGATTCAAAGACTCCGCGCCGACAGGCACGCTCAAACCACTCTGGCGTTGCCAGTCATAAAACCCACCCACGTACTCACGCCACTGCCCTGCCACGGGCTCAGCCGCAATCACATCGGTGACCACGTTGTCGAGAAATGCGCGGTCATGCGATACCAAAAACACCGTACCCGTGTAGTCCTGTAGCAATTCCTCCAACAACTCCAAAGTCTCGATGTCTAAATCATTGGTCGGCTCGTCGAGCACCAAAACGTTCGCAGGTTTGGCAAACAAACGCGCGAGCAACAAGCGATTGCGCTCGCCCCCCGACAATGATTTCACAGGCGAATGCGCACGTGCGGGCGAGAACAAAAAGTCGGTCAAATAGCCCATGATGTGTTTGCGTGAACCATTGATTTCAACCCATTCCGAGCCAGGGCTGATGGTGTCGGCAAGCGTTGCTTCCATGTCTAACTGCGAGCGCATTTGGTCAAAATAGGCAATTTGTAAATTCGTACCGATTTTGATGCGACCGCTGTCTGCTTCGAGTTCGCCGAGGATGAGTTTGAGCAAAGTGGTTTTGCCCATACCATTGCCCGCGAGAAAGCCGATTTTGTCACCGCGCAAAATATTCGTGGTGAACTTGTTGACAATGACACGACCACCAAAAGACTTGCTCACATCCTCTAACTCCGCCACCACCTTGCCCGAGCGGTCAGCTTGCGCCACATTCATATTCACATTACCTGTGGTTTCGCGGCGATTGGCGCGTTGTTCACGCATTTCCTTGAGTCGTCCAATCCGCGCGACCGAGCGCGTGCGCCGCGCCTCAACGCCTTTGCGTATCCACACTTCCTCCTGCGCCAACACTTTGTCAAACTTGGCATTTTCAATCGCCTCATCCGCCAATTGTTGCTCCTTGGTTGCTTGATACGCAGTGAAATTACCCACATACGAGCGCAAAATGCCACGGTCGAGTTCGACAATCCGCGTTGCCACATTGTCCAAAAACGCTCGGTCATGCGTGATGAACAGCACCGCACCTTTGAACTGACGCAACAAATCCTCCAACCACGCAATCGCGCTCATGTCCAAGTGATTGGTCGGCTCATCGAGCAGCAGCACATCGGGGTTCTGCACCAAAGCCCGCGCCAGCGCGACCCGCTTTTGCACCCCACCTGACAATGCACCGCACAGCGCGTGTGGGTCTAACTTCAACTGCGACAAAACCGTTTGCACACGCGCTTGCAAACTCCAGCCATCACAGGCTTCCAAAGCGGTTTGCACCTGCGCCATTTGCGCCAAAACCGCGTCCATATCGGCATCAGCATCATTGAGCAACTCGGTCAACACATCGTAACGCTCCAACAATTCCGCCGCCTCACCCGCGCCACTGGCGACCGCATGCAGCACCGTGTGCTCAGGCTCGAACACAGGCTCCTGCTCCACATACG
>JAGNWC010000145.1 GCA_017986195.1 Hydromonas sp. | reverse complement strand
AATTGATGTGCATTTGATGGTTGAACCTGTGGACGCGCTGATTCCACTGTTTGCCAAAGCGGGTGCGAACATCATCACCTTTCATCCTGAAGCCTCCAAACACATTGACCGCACTTTGTCATTGATTATTGAGCATGGCTGCAAAGCAGGTTTGGTGTTTAACCCCGCCACACCGCTCTCGCTGATGGATCATGTGATGGATAAATTGGATGTGGTGTTATTGATGAGTGTCAATCCTGGTTTCGGCGGGCAAAAATTCATCCCCGAAACGTTGAATAAACTGCGCGAAGCACGTGCGAAAATTGATGCTTATACCGCCACGACGGGCAAAACCATTTTGCTCGAAGTCGATGGCGGCGTGAAGGTCGATAACATTCAAGAAATAGTTTCTGCTGGCGCGGACGTCTGCGTGGCTGGCAGTGCTGTATTTAGCGCACCCGATGCTGACGGTGGCTATACCACGATTATGCGGAATTTACGGGCGCAGCTTGGTTAACAACCAACCATTTGCACCGATAGACCCATAATCTTCACGTTGAACTTTTTAATCGAGAATATTATGCCCATTACCCACAGACTCACACTGACGCAGTATTTGATTCAAGAGCGTCGTCGCTATCCGAACTCAAAAGGCGAATTCAATGCCTTGATTTTGGATGTTGCCCTCGCCTGCAAAGCCATTGCGCGCACGGTGGCATTTGGTGAACTCGGCGGGGTCTTGGGCAATCACTCGGCAGACGATGGCGACAAAACCATCAACGTGCAAGGTGAAGTTCAGAAAAAACTCGATGTGATGAGCAATAATTATTTCATCCATCTGAACGAATGGGGTGGTCACCTCGCAGGCATGGCGAGCGAAGAGGAAGAATTGCCCTACCAAATTCCCGCGCAATACCCGCGTGGTAAGTATTTATTGGTATTTGACCCCTTGGATGGCTCATCGAATATTGATGTCAATGTATCGATCGGCAGTATTTTCTCGATTCTGCGTGCGCCAGAAGAGGTTATTGCCGCTGGGCGCGATGTGGTTGAGGCAGATTTTTTCCAACCAGGTGCCAAACAAGTGGCGGCGGGCTACGCGCTGTATGGTCCGACCACCATGCTCATACTGACTTTGGGCAACGGCGTATCGGGATTTACCCTTGACCCGACCGTGGGCGAATTCATGCAAACCCACCCAAGTATCAAAATTCCTGAGGACACCAACGAATTTGCCATCAACGCTTCCAACAGCCGTTTTTGGGAATACCCCATCAAACGCTATGTGGACGAATGTTTGGCAGGCAAAACCGGTGCGCGCGGACGCGATTTCAATATGCGCTGGATTGCCTCTATGGTTGCCGAAGCGCACCGCATCATGATGCGCGGTGGCGTATTTCTCTACCCACGCGACAACAAAGACCCAAATATGGCAGGTCGCCTGCGTTTGCTATACGAGGCCAATCCGATGGGCTTTTTAATTGAGCAGGCAGGTGGTCGCGCCAGCACAGGCAGCGAGCCTGTACTCAATGTCCAACCCACGGGATTGCACCAACGCATCGGTTTTGTGTTTGGCTCAAAAAACGAAGTGGAACGCATTGAGCGTTACCACGCTGAGCCTGTACCGAAAAAGGACGACATCAATCCTTTATTTGCTGAACGCAGCCTATTTCGCGATTGAACGCAATCGCTCACGGGTTGAGCGTCATAGCCACCATTTAATTGGTCACAATTTTGGGCTCACCACAGTGATTCCCCTACCCAATTGCATCATAAACCAAGGAGCACATCATGTCAGAACGCCATCCCATCATCGCCATCACAGGTTCTTCAGGTGCAGGCACATCGTCGGTCACGCGCACATTCAACAACATCTTTCGCCGCGAGAAACTCCACGCTGCCATCATTGAAGGCGACAGCATGCACCGTTATGACCGCATCGAAATGCGCGCCAAAGCGGTTGAAGCGGAAGCCTTGGGCAACCAACATTTTTCGCACTTTGGCGCGGAAAACAATTTACTGCCCGAACTCGAAAACCTTTTTAAAACCTATGGCGAAACCGGCACGGGCAAACGCCGCCTCTACCTGCACAATGACGAAGAAGCCGCACCCTACAAACAACCTTCAGGCACATTCACCCCGTGGGAAGACATCCCTGCAAACACCGATTTATTGTTTTACGAAGGCTTACACGGCGCGGTGGTCAATGACGAAGTCAATATCGCGCAATATCCCGATTTACTCATCGGCGTGGTTCCCGTGATTAATTTGGAGTGGATACAAAAATTGTGGCGCGATAAATCACAACGCGGCTACTCCACCGAAGCGGTCACCGACACAATTTTGCGCCGTATGCCCGATTATGTGAATGTGATTTGTCCGCAATTTACCCACACCCACGTCAATTTTCAACGTGTGCCTTGCGTCGATACCAGCAACCCGTTCATCGCGCGCGACATCCCTGCCGCCGATGAGAGTTTCGTCGTGATTCGCTTTGCCCAGCCCAAAGGCATTGATTTTCAGTATTTGCTCAACATGATTCACGACTCGTTTATGTCGCGTGCGAACACCATTGTCGTCCCTGGCGGTAAAATGGAATTGGCGATGCAATTAATATTTACACCATTTATCTGGCGGATGATGGAAAAGCGCAAGCGACTGCTGTAAAATCGCGTTTTTATTGTTCATCGAATGCAATGAATGGGGTCGCAAAAATTCGCCCCATTGATTCACGCCATTTACACCAACCAAGAGAGTCCACCATGACCACAAATGCAAGCACAACCCCTGAAATGACCCGCAATATGGCCAACGCGATTCGCGTTTTGTCGATTGATGCCGTTGAAAAAGCCAAATCTGGTCACCCTGGTGCGCCCATGGGCATGGCAGAAATCGCCCAAGTCCTGTGGGGCACGCATCTGTCGCACAACCCCAAAAACCCCCATTGGGCGAATCGCGACCGTTTTGTGCTGTCCAACGGTCATGGCTCAATGTTGATTTATTCATTACTGCACCTCACGGGTTACGATTTGCCGATGGATGAGATTAAAAAATTTCGCCAACTGCACAGCAAAACCCCAGGTCATCCTGAATACGGCTACACCGCAGGCGTGGAAACCACCACCGGTCCACTCGGTCAAGGGATTGCCAATGCAGTTGGTATGGCATTGTCTGAAAAATTATTGGCACAAGAGTTCAATAAAGACGGTTTGGACATCGTTGACCACTTCACCTATGTATTCATGGGCGATGGTTGCATGATGGAGGGCATCAGCCACGAAG
>JAGNWC010000038.1 GCA_017986195.1 Hydromonas sp. | reverse complement strand
ATCAGGCGATACATTCTGCCTGTACTGATTCTTAATTTGGGGTGATGCCGAGTATTTCAATAGAGATGCGGCAAAATGGGCAGTTCAGTGACTGATTGCCGAGCCAAAATCATCCATCAACGCGTGCAGCAAGGCATCGTCGATGGTTTGATTGTCCGCCCATAAAATCGTCAAAACCAAGGCTTTAAAAGTTTCAGTATTGATCATGCCAAAGGGCAGCACCATGCAGCGTTCAATGATGTGTTCGCGCTGTTGCGCCGTGATGGAATGCGCATATTCCAAACTGCTCAGTAGGTTTAAATTCTCATGGCCAATGTGCAGCCATTCAAGGTTGTGAAACACCCGCGTGCTGTGGGCGTGTGTGGCGGCAAAACATTCTATCGCCAAAGGCTCGCGCAATTGCTCGACCCAAGTCACCGCCGCGTGCACTTCGTGCTCCTCAAAACCTTCATACGCCATGCGCCGCGCCAAGGTAATCGCGTCGGGACACTGGGCAATGCCAGGGTAGTTTTCAAGCAGGTAAAAAAAGATGTCAACCACGAATAACTTTCAGTTTAAATAGCACGGATGCGCACGGGGTGGCATTTTACAGTATTTCGTATGCGAAGGTTGGTGCAATCAAATCCACTGTGTTCTGATGAAACAATTAAAGGAAATACGGAACAACCCCTTCCGTCTGCGTTGGTTTGGGTTATTCCGTGTTTCCTAAACAGCCATTGATTGAATTTTAAATTGAGTACCCGCAAGGGCTTGTGCCAAAGCATCCAACGTTACGTCATCACCTTCGATGACCGCGCGTGGCGGCATGAGTTGCACGCGCGCGCTTTGCACGCCTGCGACGGCTGAAAGTTTATTCTGTACGTTTTGGACGCAGTGCTGACAGGTCATGCCATTGACGATATAGGTTTGCTGACTCATGTTGATTCCTTTGAATGAAATTTAATCCGACAGATTTATTATTGTACTGTCATTTGTGAAATCATTGTTTTATCTTTCTAAATTTCAGTCAGTCTCGCATAGAGATTGGTACAATACGCTTTTGCACCCATGTGAGATTTAATTATTATGACCTTCGCCCCCCTCCAAAACGATACTTTTTTACGCGCATTGCGTCGCGAGCCAACCGATTACACGCCGATTTGGCTCATGCGTCAAGCGGGTCGTTATCTGCCTGAATACCGCGCAACGCGCGCACAAGCGGGCAGTTTTATGCAGTTGGCACAAAACCCTGATTTGGCAACCGAAGTGACCTTGCAGCCGATTGACCGTTATGGTTTGGACGCAGCAATTTTATTCAGCGATATTTTGACCGTGCCCGATGCGATGGGCTTGGGACTGCGCTTTGTTGAAAACGAAGGACCGAAGTTTGACCGCCCACTGCAAGACGAAGTCGCGGTGCACCGCCTCGAAGTGCCCGATATGGCGAAATTGCAATACGTGTTTGATGCGGTCACGCAAATTCGCACATCGCTCAATGGTCGCGTGCCGCTGATTGGTTTTGCGGGCAGTCCGTACACAATTGCGTGTTATATGGTTGAAGGCGGCAGTTCGAGCGATTTTCGCACCATCAAAACCATGATGTACACCCGCCCCGATTTGCTCCACCATATTCTATCGGTCAACGCGCAAGCCACCGCGTTGTATTTAAATGCGCAAATCGACGCAGGCGCGCAAGCCGTGATGATTTTTGACACATGGGGCGGTTCGCTCTCGCACAGTGCATATAAGGAGTTCTCACTGACATATATGCGTCAAGTGATTGCCGCGCTCAAACGTAATGTGGACGGCGTGTCTGTGCCTGTGATTGTGTTCACCAAAGGCGGTGGTCAATGGTTGGAAGCCATGAGCGAGGTTGGCGCGGACGCGCTGGGTTTGGATTGGACGACCAATTTGGCCGAAGCAAAAAAACGCGTCGCGGGTAAAGTGGCTTTGCAAGGCAATATCGACCCATCGATTTTATTCGGCAGCGAAGCCTTGATTCGTCAATCAGCGCGCAGCGTTTTGGATGAATATGGTTCAGACGCAGGGCATGTGTTTAACTTGGGTCACGGCATTTCCCAGTTTGCCCATCCTGACTCAGTGAAGCATTTGGTGGATGAGGTGCATCAGTACAGCCGTCAGATTCGAGGCAAAAAATAAACTGCAAACGTCATAAGGGTTGATTTGGCTTTGCAACACCCCTCAGGATTGATACAGTTGCGCACAGAGTTATCCACAGGCGTAAGTTTGCGTGCTAAGTGATTGATGTCATTGACTTTTGTTTCTGTAAATATTGAAACATCAATGGTCTGTATCCTTTTTATAATTTAAACAATGATTGATAACACCCACTTTGAATAAAGAGATATATTTTAAACATTTGATTTTATTTGTTTTTTTGTGTTGAGAAACAAAGCACGGATTAACTCATTTGTTGTCGCTTTGGAAATAGTGGTTTTTACAAGGGTTGCGTTTTTTAAGTTGTTTTTGATTGCTGAGCGTTTTGGTCGGGCTTATTTGGATGGTTCCGTTCAAAAAAGCTTGCTTTTATTTGAAAAACGCTTTGATTTATCCACCGAGCGCAGGTTCGATAATTGTCAAGTGGTTTAACAAATTTTTTTTATTGATTTGTTTAAAATATCCGCGCTTCTCGCTTGACTTACGCACATTTTATTGGCGATGCACATAGGGCGTGCCTTTGGCTGATTTAACCCCTGTTTTTTGCAGAAAACAAACGCAACCGATTGTTTTTAATTGGTTTTCAC
The DNA here is from genome assembly GCA_017986195.1 of Hydromonas sp. Taxonomy (GTDB): domain Bacteria; phylum Pseudomonadota; class Gammaproteobacteria; order Burkholderiales; family Burkholderiaceae; genus CTSOIL-112. The sequence continues at coordinate 7,123 of JAGNWC010000038.1, read as the reverse complement.
AAATGTGTAATAATTAGTCATTCTGTTGTAACGCCTTATTTTATTGGGCTTGAACGATGTTTTACACGGTTTACCCACATACTTATCCACAGTTTTTGTGGGCAATATTAAATATTGAATGAAATCAATGATGTGCCCCTTAAACTTAAAATTAACTTGTAAAGGTTTGGCTAAGTCATGACATGGGTTTTGCGCATCGCCTGTGATGTACCTGTGACTGTCGCGATGGATGGTCTGTTTGACTATGCGCCACGTGAGTTGCATTGTGGTGATGGCACAGTATTGGGACTTAACCAGCCTGAGGCATGGATTGGGCGCGCGGTATTGGTACCGTTCGGGCGCGCCGCCAAAAGTAAAGAAGCACCCTTGGTGGTTGGCTGGGTGTTTGATGTCGCCGAGCACTCCGATGTGCCCATCGACAAACTCAAATCGGTCATCGCGGTTGTGCCCTGCGTGCCACGCGCTGATGCCTCGTGGTTGCAGTTGATGCGTTTTATGGCGCGGTATTATCAACGCGGCTTGGGCGAGGTGTCACTGCCCGCGCTACCCAATAAACTGCGCACCGCACGCAACTTTGCCCCCGATGCATCAGGCACATGGCAACTTCAATCAGGCAAACGGGTTTGGCAGTCTTGGCAAAAAACTTGGCACAGTGCCGCCCAACGCCCCGCCGCGCTCGAACCATCGAATCATTTGCAACTCACGCCCACCCAACAAACCGTTTTGGACAATTTACTGCGTGCCCGCAGCGAGCCATTGACACAACACCACGCGCCACAATTATTATTTGGTGTCACGGGCAGTGGTAAAACCGAGGTATATTTACAATATTTAGCGCAGATTTTGTCGGAGGATGATACGGCTCAGGTGTTGATTTTAGTGCCAGAAATCAATCTAACACCGCAATTTTTCCAACGCCTAACCGCGCGATTTGGCGCAGAGACTGTGGTGTCTTTGCACAGCGGGCTCAACGATGGTGAGCGTTTACTCGCGTGGTGGCGCGCAGCCCACGGTCATGCGCGCGTGGTGCTGGGCACGCGCCTATCGATTTTGGCGATGCTGCCGCAACTCAAAGCCATCGTGGTCGATGAGGAGCACGATGCCTCTTATCGCCAACAAGACGGCGTGCGCTACTCGGCGCGCGATGTGGCGATTTACCGCGCCAATCAATTGAACATTCCAATTATATTGGGCTCGGCCACGCCGTCATTTGAGACTTGGGCGAATGCGCAATCGGGGCGTTACGGCCTGCACTCATTGCGCGAGCGCGCGGTGTCAGGTGCGCGCTTACCCAAAGTTCATTTGCTCAACACCGCGCAATTGCCCGTGCAAGAGGGTTTGAGCGCGCCTTTGGCTGAAGCGATTGACGGCGCGCTGTCGCGTGGTCAAATGAGTTTGCTTTTTCAAAATCGCCGTGGTTACGCGCCCGTGGTGTATTGCACCTACTGTGGTTGGATGGCCGATTGTACTGCCTGCTCCGCGCACATGGTGTATCACAAAAACACCCGCCACCTGCATTGTCACCACTGTGGTGTGCACCGCGCCATTCCCAAGCAATGCCCGACCTGTGGCAACAGTGATATTGTACCCTTGGGACAAGGCACGCAACGCTTGGAAGAAATCCTGCAAGCACGTTGGCCGCAGGCGCGGGTATTGCGTTTGGACGCAGACTCAACACGTGCCAAAGGTGCGTTGGAAACCCATCTATCAAAAATCGCCGAGGGCGAGATTGACATCGTGGTCGGCACACAGATTTTGGCCAAAGGCCACGATTGGGCGAATTTAACCGTGGTCGGCGTGCTCGATGTCGATGGCGGTTTGTTTGCGCAGGACTATCGCGCGCCAGAGCGATTGTTCGCACAACTGCAACAGGTCATCGGTCGCGCAGGGCGTGGACAAGCGGCGGGCGAGGTATTGATACAAAGTCGATTTGTCGAACACGGCATGTGGGCGCATTTGTTGGCACATGATTTTGAACGCTTTGCGCAGGAAGAACTCATGGTGCGCGAGCAATTGGCCTTACCGCCATTCGGCTCAAACGCGTTGTTTCAGGTCGGCGCGGATGCGTATAAAGACGCACTGGCATTTGCGCAAACCGCACGGGAACTGGCTTTGGCGATTATCACCGAGCAGCCACAGTTTGCAAGCATCACCATCAACGCTGCAGTGCCCATGCACATGATGCGTGTGAAACACTCCGAACGTGCGCAGGTTTTAATCGAATGCGCCTCACGCGCGCGACTGCAAGCGTTTTTACCCTTGTGGCAACAGGCGATTGTGGCGCAAAAATCGCGCTTGACTTGGCTGATTGAGGTCGATCCAGCAGACATATAATCATTTAATCAATTAGTTAATTAATTATTTGATTGGTTGATTAAATAATGTCTTGCGCTTTGATTCGCATTGGGCGTATTCTAACAACATGAACGCTGTCTCTCAGGTTCTAAATATAAAAACGATTTGTATCCTCAAGGCGCATGTGCGGGTTGAGAAACATCACAGTCACCATTAAATGGAGAATAACATGGCGCATATTGTCATTATGGGTTCTGGTTTGGGTGGTATGACGCAAGCATATGACATGCGTCATTTTGGTCGCAAAGAGGACAAAATCACTGTTGTATCCAACAACCCCACCTTTCATTTCACCCCATCCAATCCTTGGGTTGCGGTCAATTGGCGCAAACGTGAAGACATTGAGTTGGATGCGGCGACTTACCTTAAAAAGAAAAACATTGACTTCATTGGTGTTGGGGTCAAACGCGTACATCCTGAAAAAAACCAACTCGAATTGGATGATGGCAGTACGGTGGACTATGACTACCTCATCATCTCGACAGGGCCGAAATTGGCGTTTGATGAAATCGAAGGTTTTGGTCCACACGGTGGACACACCGAATCAATTTGCCACGTTGACCACGCCACCCAATCCGCCGAGACTTGGGAAAAATTCGTGCAAGCACCTGGGCCGATTGTGGTCGGTGCAGTACAGGGCGCATCGTGCTTCGGTCCTGCGTATGAATACTGCATGATTATGGAAACCGATTTGCGCCGTCGCAAAATCCGTGACCAAGTGCCCATGACCTTTGTCACCTCTGAACCCTATATTGGACACCTCGGTTTGGGCGGCGTGGGTGACTCAAACGGTATGATTGAGTCCATCTTTCGCAACCGCAGCATCAAGTGGATTTGCAATGCCAAGGTGAGCAAAATCGAAGCGGGTAAAATGTTCGTCACCGAAGTCAATGATGATGGCTCGGTTAAAAAAGAACACGAATTGCCGTTCAACTACTCCATGATGTTGCCTGCTTTTAAAGGCGTGGATGCCGTGTTTGGGATTGAGGGCTTGACCAATCCGCGTGGTTTCATTTTGATTGATAAAAAACAACGCAATCCGACCTACAAAAACATCTATGCCATCGGCGTGTGCGTGGCGATTCCACCCGTTGAAGCCACGCCTGTGCCTGTCGGCACACCGAAAACAGGCTTTATGATTGAGTCCATGGGCTTGACCACCGCAAAAAACATTCGTGCCGAATTGGATGGACAAGAGCCCACCGAAGAAGCCACATGGAACGCATTTTGCTTGGCGGACTTTGGCGATCGGGGCGCGGCCTTTGTCGCCATGCCACAAATCCCACCACGCAATACCAATTGGTTCGGCGAAGGCAAATGGGTGCACTACGCCAAAGTGGCTTTTGAAAAATACTTTATGTATAAAATCAAAAAAGGCACTTCTGAGACTTTCTACGAGAAGATGGCTTTGGATGCGTTGGGCATTATCAAATTAAAAAATAAATAGTTTCACAGCAAAACCCCACGGTGGTGGGTACACTGCGAATACTCCCCTCACCCCTCAAAAAATTGAGGGGTTTTCTTTATTACGTGGCATACTTATGACCGAGCAGAATGAATAAAGCAACCAAATCGTTGGTGTGTATTCTGTTATAGTCAGCGCGAATGGTTCATCATTTTTCGGTTTTTGTTTCGGAAGTCTATATGTTCAAGCACTTTAACCTCAACACCAACGGGCGAGATTTCTTTGTCGGTGATATTCATGGTTGTTTTTATCTATTGGATGAGGCGATGCTGCACGTGGGTTTTGACGAGCGTGTGGATCGTCTATTCAGTGTCGGCGACTTGATTGATCGTGGCGAGTTCTCTGAGCAGGTGGTTGATTGGCTGGTGCGCCCATACTTTCATGCCGTGCGTGGCAATCATGAACAAACCCTGTTGGATGCGCATGCAAAAAAAGTCGATGAGGATTTTCATCGAATGCTTGGTGGTGACTGGTGGTATGACTTGGATTTACCTCAATCCAACCAGCAAAACATCATTGATGCGGTGGAGGCGTTGCCCTTGATGCTGTCGGTCGATACGGCGCAGGGCGTCATCGGCTTGGTGCACGCGGAGGTTTGGGGCTATGATTGGGCGCGCGCGCGTCAAGTTTTGAACGAGCCAAATACCGTCTATTACGACCAGCTGCTGACTTCCTCTTTGTGGCGACGCAGTAAAATCCTGCACAATGACCGCGCCCATGTGTCTGGCGTGGATGTGGTGGTTGTCGGGCACACGCCCGTAGAACACATTCAGGCTTTGGGCAATGTGGTGTATTTAGACACAGGGGTGGGTTATTCCGAGTTTGAACAAACAGTTCATTTAACGCTGGCACACACACTGTTTGATATCGCTGCCCAAGGGCGGGTTAAGCAATGAGTCAACAGCCTTTAATCATGTACAAGAACTCAGCAATGAGAGCCTGAGTTCTCGCCAACACCGGTGGGCATGGGGTTTCTACATTGGCGAGCTGCCAATACAAGCAATTACCCCATGCTTTTTTTCGCGCTCACGGTTTTTTTCTTGGCGCGTTTGACATTGCCACCTTGAGTCACGCGCTCATTGCCTTTGACCAAAACATTTTTCGCACGCGGACGTTCATTCGGTGACGCTTGCTTGACGATGGTGACGCGGCGCACGCCCGCACCTTTGGTTTTTGTGCCCCGCTCATCCCCCATCAGACTTTGCGCGAAGGTTTGTTTTTTCGGTGTGCGACTGCTGGGGCGGTAGATGACCAATAGTTTACCAATGTGTTGCACCAGTACTGCATTCAACCGATCACAGATGTTTTGCGCATAACCCGCACGGGTTTCTTTTTCATCCGAAAACACGCGAATTTTAATCAACTGGTGCACGGTCAATGCGTTTTCGGTCTCTTTGATAATCGCTTCGGTCAAGCCCGCATCACCAATCATGACCACGGGGGACAATTCATGCGCTTGTGCGCGCAAAGCCGAACGCTCGGCGGAAGTTAAGGTTAAAATGCTCATTTGTTGATTGCCTGTTTGAATATATTGAAATGATGCGCTGGAGGATTCAAAACCTCGCGCACAATACGTTTGACCGACATTATCCCTTAATCCGCACCACACTGTGATGGTTTATATTGTTTATGACTGCCAAGAAAAATAAATCCAATGCTTCGTGGGTTCACGCCCACATCAATGACCCCTACGTGAAGATGGCGCAAAAAGATGGCTATCGTGCGCGCGCCGCGTATAAACTCAAAGAAATTGACGACGAGTATCATTTGATTAAATCGGGTATGGTCATCGTCGATTTGGGTTCAACCCCTGGTAGTTGGTCACAAATTGCGCGTGAAAAATTGACGAGTAAAGGTCAGATGAATGGTCGCGTGATTGCGTTGGATTTATTGCCCATGGAGCCGATTGCCGATGTGGACTTTATTTTAGGCGATTTTCGCGAGGACGACGTTTTGGCGCAATTGCAGAATTTACTCGGCAGTGCCAAGGTTGACCTTGTTTTATCGGATATGGCACCCAATTTATCAGGCATTGCCTCAGTGGATGCGGCACGGATTGAGCACATTTCGGAATTGGCTTTGGATTTTGCACAGCATCATTTACAAGCCAACGGTGCGCTGCTGATTAAAACCTTTCACGGTGCGGCGTACGATGGCATTGTCAAACAATTTCGCGCGCTGTTCAAACAAGTGCACATCCGCAAACCAAAAGCCTCGCGCGCACACTCAGCAGAAACCTTCATATTGGGGCGCGGACTTAAATAATTCGCAATTTTGCCGTACAATAGGGCATTCATATATCTTCGCACAGCGATTAGGAGCACGATTTGAAAAGCAATACTTGGACACGCTGGCTTTTTTGGGCATTGGGTTTGATGTTGGTGTGGTACACCTTCCAGCAAGCCGAACATCTGCAAAAAAACAAAGCCCCCGAGGTCAGTTACAGTGAATTCATCAGCAAGGTCAAAGCCAATGAAATCAAAGAGGTTGAAATCAAAGGCAATGAACTTGTGGTCACGCCAAATGAGGGCGCGAAATTCAATTTGATTTCGCCGCCTGACAACACCTTGGTGAAAACCTTGTTGGAAAGCAACGTCAAGGTCACAGGACGCCAAGTTGAAGGCACCAGTTTTTGGCAAAGTTTACTTTTTGCCTTTCTACCGATTCTCGTGATTGGTGGTTTACTGTTCTTTATGATGCGCCAAATGAATGGCGGTAAAAACGGCATGATGTCGGTCGGTAAATCGCGCGCGCGTCTGCAAGACGACTCTGCGAAAAGCATCACCTTCACCGATGTTGCGGGCTGTGATGAAGCCAAAGAAGAAGTCAAAGAAGTGGTGGACTTTCTCAAAGACCCTGCAAAATTTCAAAAACTCGGCGGCAGTATTCCACACGGGATTTTATTGGTCGGCCCTCCCGGTACGGGTAAAACTTTGCTTGCTAAAGCGATTGCGGGCGAAGCGCGCGTACCGTTTTTCAGTGTCTCTGGTTCTGATTTCGTAGAAATGTTCGTCGGCGTGGGCGCATCGCGTGTGCGCGATATGTTTGAAGAGGCCAAGAAAAAAGCCCCGTGTATTGTGTTTGTCGATGAGATTGATGCCGTTGGTCGCCATCGTGGCTCAGGCACAGGCGGTGGCAACGATGAGCGCGAGCAAACCTTGAACCAAATGCTGGTCGAGATGGATGGTTTTGAAGGCAATTCGGGTGTGATTGTGATTGCCGCGACCAACCGCGCCGATGTCTTGGACAAAGCCTTGCTGCGCCCTGGTCGCTTTGATCGCCAAGTCTATGTCGGTTTGCCCG
>JAGNWC010000037.1 GCA_017986195.1 Hydromonas sp. | reverse complement strand
CACCAACATGCGCCAGTCGTCTCGCGTCAGCCGTGACCAAACCAGACGCAAGGCGCGCATCGACAAAACCGCCGCAAACAGGCCGTAGCAAATATAACGCAGCACCATTTGCGACATCGGCGAGAACTCTGGCGTGACCCGTGGATAAAGAAACACCAAACCCCACAGCGCACCCGCGAGCAGACCTGCCGATACACCACGGCGAAATTGTTTTTGAGAATTTGAGTCAGGCAATTGATGGGGCATGGTTGGATAATTGGATAATTGGGATAATGACTTTTTTCTGAGGTGTGAACCCATGTGAGTCACACTTATTTTTAACGACTCAATTACAAGCCCAAATCCTGCCACATCGCATCAACTTTACTTTTGACCGCCGCATCCATGACGATGGGCGTACCCCATTCGCGGGTGGTTTCACCCGCCCATTTATTGGTCGCATCCAAGCCCATTTTTGAGCCCAAGCCCGATACTGGCGAGGCAAAATCAAGGTAATCAATCGGTGTGTTGTCCACCAATGTGGTGTCGCGCGTTGGATCCATGCGCGTGGTAATCGCCCAGATGACTTCATTCCAATCGCGGGTGTTGATGTCGTCATCGACCACGATGATGTATTTGGTGTACATAAACTGGCGCAAGAATGACCACACGCCGAACATCACACGTTTGGCGTGACCTGCGTATTGCTTTTTAATCGAGACAATCGCCATGCGGTACGAGCAACCCTCAGGCGGCAGGTAAAAATCAACAATTTCGGAAAATTGCTTTTGCAGCAAGGGCACAAACACTTCGTTCAACGCCACACCCAAAACCGCAGGCTCATCGGGCGGTTTGCCCGTGTAGGTGCTATGGTAAATCGGGTTCTTGCGCATGGTGATGCGCTCAACCGTAAACACAGGGAAGGTCTCCTGCTCGTTGTAGTAGCCTGTGTGGTCGCCATACGGGCCTTCGAGCGCGGTCTCGTTCGGGTGCAACACCCCTTCCAACACAATCTCTGCGTTGGCAGGCACAGTCAAATCATTGCCGATGCATTTGGTCAGCACAGTGCGTCCGTGGCGCAGCAAACCCGCAAACTGGTATTCACTCAGGGTATCGGGCACAGGCGTGACCGCGCCCAAAATCGTCGCGGGATCACAACCCAACACCACACTAATCGGAAAGGGTGTGTTCGGATGCGCCGCGCAATGGTCGCGAAAATCCAGCGCGCCGCCACGGTGCGCGAGCCAGCGCATGATGAGTTTATTGCGTCCCAAAACCTGCTGGCGATAAATCCCCAGATTTTGCCGTGATTTATTCGGCCCTTTGGTCACCACCAAGCCCCAAGTAATCAAAGGCGCAACGTCGCCTGGCCAACAATGTTGAATCGGTAATTGGTTTAAATCGACCGCGTCGCCTTCAAGGATGACTTCGTGCACCACAGCGTGCTTCTCGATTTTCGGACGCATGTCCCACACCGCTTTTGCCATCTCGCCGAGTTTACCAATTTCTTTCAATCCTGCGGGTGGCTGCGGTTCTTTGAGGTTGGCAAGCAGTTGTCCAATCGCGCGCAGCTCAGAAATATCCTCTGCACCCATGCCCAGTGCCACACGGCGTGTCGTACCAAATAAATTGGCGAGCACGGGCATGGTGTATTTTTTGTCCTGATGCACAGCGTTCTCAAACAACAACGCAGGCCCGCCCGCGCGCAAGGTGCGATCGCCAATTTCGGTCATTTCCAAGATAGGCGAGACGGGCGCGGTAATGCGTTTGAGTTCACCCATGTGTTCAAGTTGCGTCATAAAATCGCGCAGGTCGGTGTAGTTCATATCGTCTCTACTTAAATAATACTTTTGACGGCCCTAAAGCCACCTGTACCATTGGGCTCAAGGTGCAAACTGTGTTGATGGAATGCGCGCAATTGCGGGTGGTGCGACACACTGACCAAGGTCATATCGGGTAAAAATTCCAACATCGTGCGGTATAAAGCCAACTCGTTTTCTTCATCCAACGCACTGGTCGCTTCATCTAAAAACACATACTGCGGACGCTGTAAAAACAAGCGGGCGAACGACAAACGCTGCTGCTCACCGCCCGAGAGCAACCACGCCCAATTGTTCTGCTCGTCCAGACGCGCCGATAAATGCGCCAATCGGCTCATCTCCAAAGCCGTTTCATACGCCGCAGTATTAAAACGCGTTGGCGCATCGGGATAAGACAAAGCCTCGCGCAATGTGCCCACAGGCATGTATGGACGTTGTGGCAAAAACAGCATTTTGCCTTTGGTCGGCACGTCAATGCGCCCTTCTCCAAACGGCCACAGGTCGGCAATCGCGCGTAAAATCGTACTTTTACCCGAGCCAGACGCACCGGTGACCAACCAACGATCGCCCGAAGAAATCTGCCAATCCAGTCCGACCACCTGCGGTATGCCAAGCAATTGCCCTTGTGCATTTTTTTGTGGCCGTGCCAGCATCGCGTGGGTCAGCGCGACACCGCCGACGTTGTTCTCGACCACGTGCAACTCTGATTTCGCCTGAACGCCATCGACACGGTTTAAATCATTGTCTAAATTAAATATCCGCGTCGATGAGCCGCGCAATTCCGCCCAAGTGCTGTAGTTGTCAATAAACCATGACAGCGCGTCACGCAATTCGCCAAACGCGCGCAACACCTGCATCACCCCACCAAAGTTAATCGCGCCCGAGAAATAACGCGGCACGGCAACGATGACTGGGAAAATAATTCCTGCTTGACCATAGATGCTTTGCGCGAAACTCAAGTATTTAATTCGCCACATGTAGTGATACCAGTTCGCACGAATCACGGTGAAAAAATGCCGCGCACCGCGCAAGTGGTGCGCCTCACCTTGCAGAAAACTGATGCCCTCAGCATACTCACGCGCACGAATGAGGTGGTAACGAAAATCAGCGTTGTAACGTTCACGCAGCACATTGATTTTCACCAAACGTCGACCGATGAGGTGTATCGCCAGCGAACCGAATATCGTGTACAGCACCACCGTCCAGAACATATAAAACGGGATGTGTATCGCATACCCAAACACAGTGGTATCCAAATCACCTGAGAGTTTCAGCATGGCTTTGGAATATTCATACACCGATAATGCCGCCAGATAAAAGCCAAAGAACAACGCCACCGCCATTTCAGTGAAACGATTTAAATCCTCAGCAATTCTTTGGTCTGGGTTGTCCTGTCCGTGAATTTGCTCCAAATGATAGAAGCGGTTGTCCGAAAAATAGCGCGTGGCATACTTCTCAGTCAACCATGTGCGCCAACGAATTTGTAGCAATTGGCTAAAGAATATTCGATATGTCCCTGCGATAATCGAACTAAACGCCAACTGCGAAAATAAAATCAGCCCTGGAATGAATTTCGGTACGTCTTTGTTTTTCACATCTTCCCAAAAATCACCCGACCAATTGATGAGTTCCACACCGATTTTCACGTTGACGGTTGCCAAAATCAATACCAAAAACGCCAAACCCCATGCATGAACACGCTCTGTGCCAAATTTCGTGTAGCGCAATAACCCCTGATACAGCACAAACACCAAGATACCCAAAGCCAGCACTGCGCCAACCCGTTTGAAAAAACCTGCCCAGTGATTGTTATGAAAAGCGTCATTGCTCGCAATCACGTAGTTGCGTACCGATTCATATAAGGTGTCATTGGTCACGACAAAAATCAGCATCACAATCAAAACCGCCATCACCACCAACGCACCCATACCACCCCAATACTGACTGGCAAAACGCAAGATGTCTTTAAATTTCGCTAAACTGTTGTTGTCTAAATTGCGCTCATTTTGTGCCACATCGGGCAAAGGTTGATCAATCCATGCTGGTTTGGGTTCAAGTTCAGAGGGGTTGTGATGGGGATTTTTATTAAAAGTCATAACAGTTTGAAAAGTGAGTAGCGGATGATGGATTTATGCTTTGCGTTTGCTGCTGGGCGGATTGCGTCGTTTGCTTCGATTGCCTGCGGTTTGATCGCCAATCACAACTTTAGAGGCTATCAGTGCAGCCAGCGTGGTGAGCAACAAGCCTGTCAAATCCGATGGGAAAAACAATTGTGTCACCATGCCCAATTCACCGACAATCAGACTCATGGCACATGCCCACACAGCAATTTTTTTGAACGCGACTGTACTCCCGTTGAGCTTACGCACCACGTAGGCGACAATCAGACCCACGATGATGAGCCAGAGTTCTTGCTGAAAAAACATATATTATTATCCTTGTTAACATCAAAACTATTTCAATAAATCGAGTATTTGTAGCGCGACACTGCGACATCCCGACCATTACCCATAGCCCTGATACAGTTTGGCAGGTATAATACCAACTTTCCGTCTGCCCTTCATTCCTTTCATCGGTTTTTGACCGATATTTTTGACACCCAAATACATGTCGTTGTTTGTTATAGGTCTTAATCACACCACCGCTCCGCTGGCATTGCGTGAGCGGATTGCCTTTGCGCCGACCGAGTTATCGCACGCATTGCCGCAATTACAAACCAACTTATCCGCTCATCAATTCGAGCAAACACCACAAATCGCCGTACTTTCAACCTGTAATCGCATGGAAGTCTATGGCTTTAACCCGAATCCATCGCTCGCGCACGCGCCTGCGGTGATGCAGTGGCTGGCCGATTACCACCGCGTACCTGCCGAAGAGTTGGCACAACACATGTATGTTTTGCAAGAGCATGAAGCACTGGCGCACGCATTCGCAGTCGCCAGCGGCATGAATTCGATGGTTTTGGGTGAGCCGCAAATCTTGGGACAAATGAAGCAAGCCGCACGCCTTGCCGCTGAAGCAGGCACGATGGGCAGTCAGTTGCAACAATGGTTTGAGAAAAGCTTTGCTGTTGCCAAAGATGTGCGCACCAACACCGCCATCGGCGAGCATTCGGTGTCGATGGCCGCCGCTGCAGTCAAACTCGCCAAACGGGTGTTTGAAGAGTTTAATCAACTGCACGTATTACTCGTCGGTGCGGGCGAAATGATGGATGTGGTTGCCGCGCACATTGTCGGCGCGCAACCGCGCAGTTTGACCGTTGCCAATCGTTCGTTGGAGCGCGCACAGGAATTATTACAAACCCACCCCACGCCCAATTCCCAAGCGATTCGCTTGACCGAGTTGCACGAGCAGTTGCATCAATTTGACGTGGTGGTGACTTGTACCGCCAGCACCTTGCCGATTATCGGTTTGGGCATGGTCGAGTCGGCAATCAAAGCGCGGCGCAATCGCCCCGTGGTTATGGTCGATTTGGGCGTGCCACGCGACATTGAACATGCAGTCAGCCAGTTGTCTGATGCCTATGTTTATACAGTGGATGATTTGTCGAGTATTGTTGCGCACAACAGCGCGCAACGCACTGCCGCGCTGGCCGATGCGCAAATCATCGTGGCGCGCGAAGTACGCGCATTCGCGGACGAACAAAAACGCCGCGCCCACATACCTCAGGTATTGAACCTGCGTGCACGTGCCGAGCGCGTGCGCCAAGCAGAGTTGGAACGGATTTTTGGCTCACTCAATGGTTTGGCTGAACGCGGTGAATTATCGGTACAAAACACCCAAGAACTCATCGCACAACTGTCACAACGCCTGACCAACAAACTGTTACACGAGCCGACCGTCGGCGTAAAAAATACAGATGAGCAACTGCGCAATGCTTGGCAGCTGGTTTCAAAAAACTGGTTGAATGATTACGAACTTTAGCACGACGCGATTCGCGTGCACCTCACACAGCACCACACCCATTTCTTTTTTGTTTCATCAACCATTCAATCATCCACCCTATGAAACCTTCTATGCGCGAAAAACTCAGCCAATTGGTTGAGCGACACTTAGAAATCAATCATTTGCTCCAGCAGCCCGATGTCACCAACGACATCGATAACTACCGCAAACTCACACGCGAACACGCCGAAATCACCCCCGTGGTCGAGGCGTTTTCCCAATACATTCAAACCGAAAAAGACATTGAGGTCGCGCAAGACATGCTGCTTGACACCGAACTCAAAGAGTTTGCCCAAGAAGAAATCCAAAACAATAAAGCGCGTTTAGAAACCCTACAAACTCAATTGCGCACCATGCTGATTCCCAAGGACGAAAATGACAACCGCAACGTCATCCTTGAAATTCGTGCAGGCACAGGCGGTGAAGAGTCGGCTTTATTTGCCGCAGATTTGTTGCGCATGTATACACGTTACGCCGAACGCCAAGGTTGGCGCGTGGAAATCATGAGCGAGTCTCCCTCGGATTTGGGCGGCTATCGCGAGGTGATTGTCGAACTCTCGGGCACCGATGTGTACGCCACCATGAAGTTTGAATCAGGCGGACACCGCGTGCAACGCGTACCCGAAACCGAAGCGCAAGGTCGCATTCATACTTCCGCCTGCACCGTGGCGGTCATGCCCGAAGCCGACGAGGTCGGCGACGTGATTATCAATCCTGCTGATTTACGGATTGACACCTTCCGCGCATCGGGCGCGGGTGGGCAGCACATCAATAAAACCGATTCCGCCGTGCGCATCACCCATATTCCCACAGGCACGGTGGTTGAATGCCAAGACGACCGCTCGCAACACCGCAACAAAGACAAAGCGATGAAGGTTTTGGTCACGCGCATTCGCGATGCACAAGTGCAGGCACAAAACGCTTCTCAAGCAGCAACACGCAAATCATTGGTCGGCTCAGGCGATCGTTCCGAGCGTATCCGCACCTACAATTTCCCCCAAGGGCGCATCACCGATCACCGTGTGAATCTAACGTGGTACAAAATTGATGCAATGATGTTGGGCGATTTAAACGAGATGTTTCACGCATTGGCGGCGGAATATCAGGCGGAACAGCTGATGGCTTTGGGGGATGATTAAAGAAACACGGAACAACTCATCTCCTGTTATCTGAACCAACCCATGATTGGATGTTTGCGCGCCATGCACCTTGCGTCATACCACAAACAAACAACCCGCGTAAAAGAAAAACCTACTCTGTGTTTGTTTAAAACCATTACCAGTCATCTATTTGTTGATATTGGGCGATAAAAAACCCAGTCAATCAGACTGGGTTTAAAAAGAATCGGTATCACATGGCTTGCGGTGCATTACTCAAACCTGACTCGCCCTTAGAAACTCGTCGTGCGCCCGTATAATGCTTTTTCCAATAGCCACTGTCCAAAGTGTCAAAACGAACTTTCGAACGCGAATTGGGCGAGTGAACAAACATGCCATTGCCCACATAAATGCCCACATGTGAATTACTAAAACCACGGGTATTGAAAAATACCATATCACCAGGGCGAACCTCTTCGGTGCCCACATTGTCACCAACGCGAGCTTGCTGGGCTGCGGTGCGCGGTAGACTCACACCCACAGCACTTTTATACACGTACTGCACATAACCACTGCAATCCAAACCCGTCTCAGGTGATGTGCCACCATAACGATACTTCACACCAATCAACTGCATGGCTTTACCCAATAATTTTTGCGCAAAGCCATCGTCTGCCATTGCAACCGTGCTACCTAAGGTCAAAGACAAACCAGTAACAGCCACCATCACTGACTTAAAAAATCTGTTTAAAATCATAAAATCTATCCATTTAATCTTCACTGCTGAACACTTTCGAACAATGACGATGCTTTTAATTCGGTTTTCGAAAAACCCAAATAAAAAACAATAAGTTAGACGACAATTCGTGGCATTGTACTGACCAAAACCCACGCTGTCAACCCTTTTGGAGTTTGGTCAAAATATTCAGAAACATCCATCTATACTGATGGCGGTACGAATCCTGTTGCCACATCACCGCCATCACCAAAGAAAAATGCCTCACATTGCTTGAGCAAATACTGACGCGCGCGCGGATCAAGCATGGACAAACGGTTTTCGTTAATCAACATCGTTTGATGCTTAAGCCATTGCGCCCAACCCTCTTTGGAGACATTTTCATAAATTTTTTGTCCCAAAGTTCCAGGAACGGGGGCAAAATCCAAACCTTCTGCTTGTGCGTTCAAACGCACACATTGAACCATACGTGTCATATTGATAAACCTTAAAGTTTTTTGATGAAAATTTGCGACTTGCGTTGCCAATTATAAATTTTTTGTCGATTGCTGGGTAAATCGTTGACCGTTGCAGGCATAAAACCTCGCTTAATAAACCAGTGCGCCGTGCGCGTGGTCAGCACAAACAACTCTTTCATGCCCTCACGCCGCGCACGTTTTTCAATGTGCGCCATCATGCGCTCACCCAAACCCATGCCCTGCATCGATGCGTCGATGGAGAAACACGCCATCTCACCCATTTGGTCTTCTTTGAATGGATACAATGCCGCACAACCCAAGATGATACCATCGTATTCAAGCACACTGAAAAATGGCAATTCTGCCTCTAATTTTTCACGCCCTCGCGGCACGAGTGTGCCATCTTGTTCCAACGGCGCAATCAGTTGCAAAATACCGCCCAAATCTTCAGCGGTTGCCTCACGCAGACTTTCCAAACTATTTTGCGTAATCATACAGCCCACGCCATCGTGCTGGAACAGTTCCAACAACACACTGCCATCAACTTTCGCAGGGATAATGTGTGCACGTGGCACACCCGCATTGACCGCATCACACGCCGCCGAGAGCGATTGGCGCAAAAAGTTTTCCACAGGCAAATGGGTTTCCAAGGCTTCGGCTTGGCGAATGTCCAAAGTCTGTACGGGCTCACCTTGTTCATTCAGTACATCTTCATGTGAGAGGATAATCAATTTATCAGCAAGGATTTGACTGGCGACCGCTCTTGCCAAATCAGGCGTGAGTAAATTAAAAACCTCACCTGTAGGTGAAAAGCCCAACGGGGAAATTAAAACAATTTGCCCAGCGTCTAACTGGGTTTCAATCGCTTCTCTATCAACTTTGCGCACCACGCCCGCGTGCTGATAATCCACACCATCGAGCACGCCCACAGGTTTTGCGGTGATAAAGTTACCCGAAACCACATGAATTGATGAGCCCGCCATCGGCGTATTGGGCAAACCTTGACTAAATGCGGCCTCAACCGATAGACGCAGTGCACCACAGGCTTCTTTAACCGCCTCGAGCGTCGCCGCATTGGTCACACGAATGCCATTGACAAATTCAGATGGAATTTGACGCAAAGCCAATTGCGCCTCAATCTGCGGGCGCGCCCCGGGGATGAGCACAATCCTCATGCCCATCGCCTTGAGTAAACTGATGTCAAAAACCAAATCCTCTAAACCACCACTTTCAATCAATTCACCTGCACAGGCAATGACAAATGTTTTGTTGTGAAACGTGTGCACATACGGCGCGACATCGCGCAACCACTGAACAAACTGGCGTGGTTGTGTGGTTTCGAATGCAGCTTCGGTGGAATGTGTTGTGGTAAATGGCATTTTAGACACAGTCAAAAAGATTAATACACCATGGAAAGTGCGGTATTGTAAAACAAAAACTCAGAAAAACGGGGGTTTTATGTGCCACACGCACCCGAGAAAGTGATGTATTGGTAAATCCTCTTATCACAAGAGACAGGATGTGTCCCGCTTAGCCCCACCACGGGTTCTAATTTTGGACTACAATAGCACACCTATTATTTCGGTTATGTCTATGTCCATCTCACCCCAACTCATTCACAAATACAATGTCGCAGGTCCGCGCTACACCAGTTACCCGACCGTACCGTATTGGCAAGAAGCCGATTTTTCAGTCACGCCGTATCTTGAGACCGTCAAGCGCACGTTCAGCGCGACCAATGCACGTGATGGCATCAGTTTGTACATCCATCTGCCGTATTGCGAGAGCCTGTGTACGTTTTGCGCCTGTAACCACCGCATCACCAAAAAACACGAAGT
>JAGNWC010000004.1:3341-27621 GCA_017986195.1 Hydromonas sp. | reverse complement strand
TATGATAAACGGCGCAGCGTTTTTCGTCAGTATGCAGCGCAACGATTTGCAAAACAACTTTACCAACTGGCACATTCCCGCCGATGCAGACGCCAGCATTGGCGACTACATGCGTATCCAAAAGGGCATACACGATGAGGCCATTGTGCTTCAAGCCCTCAATCGCTTGGCAAGCGCACGTTCCCTCAAACCCAACGAACGCGCAGACTATATCAAAAATGCGGCCGCCATCATGCAGTTGTTTCGCGAAGGTGGGCTCATAGCCATCTCCGACAAACTGAGTGAGTTGCCTGAAATCGAACAAGAGCGCATGTGGCAGAGCGTCACGGGTTTGATTCATGTGATGACAAACCACATTCTCAACTTACAGCGTGAGCAAGCGCAACTCGCGCCGCGAGTGGACAATGAGCAAACCCAGCGGTTTATTGATGACAGCATCAATAGTTACACCAAAGGCACTCAATATCCAGCACCGTTTTATCTTGAATTGGAAAGTTTCACCGAAATCAAATCGTCGGAGTTGCAAGTCACACGCTCACCAGGGCAATGGTGGGTTTATCTCGGCTCGCTGATGTTGGTGTTGGGCACACTTGCGATGGCGTTTATCCGTGAACGTCGGGTGTGGCTGCACATCACCCCTGATACCACGGGCAACACCCTCACGTTGGCGATGAGCAGCACGCGCAGAACTTATGACTATCGGGCGCATTGGCAAACACTGCAAGCGCGTTTGCAAGCCATTACAAGCGAAAACCCGTAAGGCGCAAAAACTGTATCAGCGTGTCTTGGTGCGCATCGATTTTATCCACCGAAGCATGGTCAGCATCGGCAATTTCACACAGCTGTATGGTTCTTTGCGCATTCAAACCTGCTTGAGCAATTGCGCGCGCATCGGCGATGGGCACGACTGTGTCGGTCAATCCGTGTACCAAAAGCACGGGGCATTGCACTCGAGTGATGGTGTGTATCGGGGCAATATCCACAAATCGGTTGCCGATGAGCCATTCCACGTAACGGTTCAAAACACGCGCGAGCCAGCGTGGGAAAAATAATTTTTGCCAATAACGTGTCATCACCCATTCAGGGTGTCCAAACGCCGAAATACTGATGAGGGCATCCAAACTATCGTTGCGCGACGCGACCAAAATAGACGCACTCGCACCGACTGAATGACCGAGCAAAGCCATTTTGTCACACGCATGGGGACGATGGGTTTGTAACCAAGCTAAGACGTGCTCAATGTCTTCTGCGAAACGTGGTAGGGATGAATACCCATGCCCATCGCTTTGCCCATGATTGCGCGCATCAAACAACAACACATTCAAACCCGCGTTGCGAAACGGCACAGCCAATGGCAACATCAACTCAGCATGCGCGCCCCAACCATGCGCGATGACCACGGTTTGCGTAGCGTCCAGCGCGGGCAAAAACCACGCGTGCAACTGTTTGCCATGAACCGTTGGAATGCGCACCGACTCGTACTTAAAGCCATAGTCTTGAGGTGTCTGAAGGGGTTTGGGGCGTTGAATGCGAAAGCCGTAATGGATGCCGATGACAAACAGCGCGAGCAGAACAACGAGGCTGAACACGCCCCATAGCAATGGATTCATGGTGGTTGGTTATTGGATGCTTTGTTTGAGTTGTGCTGGGTTATTTGCAAAGATAATATTTTGCACCACTCCTGAACGCAGGCGCAAAACGGTTGCTGCACCATTACGGCGGGGTATGTCCGCTAATATTTTTGAATCACGTGCCAAGCCAATCAGGAAACTCAATTTGCGCATTTTGGGCAATGCAAACATGCGCGTCACTAAGGTTGGCATACCGCTGATGTCTGCGACATAGACGATGCCACGTTGCCGAATTTGCTGCGCACCTTGCTCGTTCATATAGTCGCTGACAAAAGCATTCACGGCTTTTTCTTGACTGAATACAATCCACTGCGTATTCGAATCAATCAAAACAGGTCGATCAAATTGGTCATTGAGCGTGAATTTTGGCAGATGCGCCCCAAGTCCCAGCATCTCGGCATGGACACTCACAGAGAAAAACCCAATCATCAGCGTAAATAGCATCATCCAGTGTGCGCGTAAGTTGCTTTTCATTGTAAGTCCTCGGTTGGTTGAGATTTTTTGAGCAGATAATCGGCATAAAAAGCACCGAACGGAATGAATGCGAGTACGAAAATCAATGTGCCCAAGGGTTTGGTAATGACTTTTTTTGACACGGCAATGATAAGTGTAATGATTAGCATAATGAACAATGCGCCGTGTATGGGGCCTAAAATTTTGACCGCCCAAGGAAAATCCGCCCAACGTTTGAGCGGAACCGCAATCAATACCAAACCCAACAATGCAAAACCATCCATAAATGCCAATTGATACAAACGGCGTACAATCAAGGGTGCGTTCTTTAAAGTAGTCAAAATATTTCTTTCTCTGTCTATTGATAACTGGGCGAGCTCAATAAGGACTCGCCCAACAGTCACGCGACTTAAGTTTACAAATTACAGTGATTTGGTTGAATAATACCAATCGACATAATCATAGCCTTCGCCAGCACGTGCTTCTGCGGCAGCGGCGGTTTTCGGTGGCGGTACAATAACAGGCTGACCTTGTACCCAACCTTCGGGTGTGGCTACGCCGTTGGCATCGCTGGTTTGCATGGCTTCTAACAGACGAACGAATTCATCAATTGAGCGACCATTGCTCATTGGGTAATACACCATCGCACGCAAAACACCTTTTGGATCGATAAAAAACGTTGCACGAACGGCTTGAGTATCTGCTGCACCAGGGTGAATCATGCCGTAGGCTTTGGCAACATCCATTTTGATGTCTTCGATGATTGGGAATGGAATCTCCATGCCAAATTTTTCTTTGATATTGCGCATCCATGCGACGTGGGCAAACAATGAGTCTATCGATAAACCGAGCAATTCACAATTCATTGCTTGAAACTTTTCAAAGTTGCGTGCGAAGCCCATAAATTCAGTGGTACACACTGGGGTAAAATCCGCAGGGTGCGAAAATAAAATCAACCACTTGCCTTTGTAATCTGCCAGTGTGCGTTGACCCGATGTGGTCACAGCATTGAAATCTGGGGCAGGCTGATTGATTTGCGGTAAACCATAAACTGTTTGAGATACTTCCATTGAGTGCTCCTTTAACATAGATTAAAAAATAAAATAACGATCACAATAAAGCCATTGCTTATAAACCGAATCGAATTTGTTTATGCCTCTATTGTATAAAGCGAATGCGCTGCTGTCCAATGACATTATCCAATGCGCTGCATAGCCTATGACTATTAAACTATAAAACTTATTGATTAATGACTATATGAGCAATAGGTGTTATAGGTCTGTGCCAACTGTTCGAGTTTTTTGGTGACGCGTTCTGTGTCTTGTTGCGCGTACATGGGTGGCATTGGGGCACCTTCTATTGCGTCGTCTTGATTGCGCATCCATTCTGCCAAAGCGTAGATTTGTGGCAGCATGGCTTTTTGCACCGCTTCGTCAATCTCTAATTCGGCACATGCTTGCATTAAACAAGCGACCCATTGGTCGCGTTCAAGCGTGCCTATTTTGAAAGGAAAGTGACGCGAGCGTAAGCGGGGATGCCCGTGCTGCTCGGTGTACAAATCGGGTCCGCCCAGCCAACCACTGAGAAACATGTACAGACGATTGCCCGCCTCTTCCAGAGTCGAGCCGTGGACTTCGCGCAACTCAAGGTATTTGGGTTCTAAGTCCATCAGATCGTAAAATCGACGGACCAATTCGCGTATTTTCTCGGATCCACCAATGCGCTCATAAAGTGATGGTGCGGTGTTTGTGTGTGTGTTCATCGAGTGCTTTCTGCTTATGCTTCGCCATTTTCGTCTTTACCGATAATTAATTTGCTATCGGTGACAAACATATAAGGCGGAATATCAAGGTTTTGTGGTGCAGGTTTGTTTTTAAATACACGGCCTGCCAAATCAAAGGTTGAGCCATGACATGGACACAAATAGCCACCTGGCCAATTTTCAGGTAATGAACCACCACCACCCGTTTTAAATTTTGATTCGGGTGAGCAGCCTAAGTGGGTGCAGACTGCGACCATAACCATGATGTCTTTGTGCTCAACGCGACACAAAAATTGGTTTTTACAGTATTCAGGCACGGGCATGCTGTACGGTTTAAGTGAGTTCGGATCGACCAAGTCCGCATCATGAGCATGCAGGTTTGCTGTCATTTCTTCGGTGCGACGCAGAACCCAAACAGGCTTACCGCGCCATTCAACAATTTTTTGCTCACCTACTTTGAGATCTGAAATATCCACTTCCACAGGTGCGCCACTCGCTTTGGCACGTTCCGAGGGGCTAAAGCTGCTCACCATCGGTGTGACAAACGCACCAGCACCCAGCATACCAACCCCACCCGTTGCTTTCAATAAAGCGCGTCGTTGTGTGTCCAGTGTTTCACCCGTACAGTGTGTATCGTTAACGTCTTGGGTGGTTTGTTGATTAGATGAATTCATTTTAATTCTCCTTTTAACAGATTGAGCGCTCACCACGACCGCGCCCCTGACCGCGTCCTCGTTGTTGACTGTGTTCTTGGCAACCGCGACCTTGTTCATGTGGCGCACTGACAATCGCATCGTATTGGGCTTGGCTAATGTGTTCAGGTGTGTAGCATTCTTGGGTGTGCGTTTTTAATGCACGGTCAAATGAACGTAAATGGTTGCGTGAGCCACGATTGAGGTTTTCGTACACTCGGAAAAAGTCACTGCGTTGGCAATTTGCCAGCAAATGGTTTAAATCAGCGATGTCCAAATCTTCGATTTTTGCACCGACTTTTAAAGCATCCGCGATGGACTGCTGACCTTGCGTGATGAGCACTTGATATAAGTCGGCAAACACTGAGTTTTCAAACACGCCCAGTCCTTTTCCGAGGGTTGGATCCGCTATGCCATAACGTTTGAGCAGGCTTTGAACTGCACTTTGGTGGCGACGTTCGGCTTGCACGATGTTGCCAAAGTTTTGAATCCCTGTTTTTTCATATAAAGTTTCGTAAACGTCGCCCGCAAGTTTTTCTTCCTCAACCATATGCAACAAATCCGCAATTTCCTGAGCCGACAACGCCGTTGCCGGCTCAGATGATGGCGCATGGCAATCACAGTCGCCACGGTCAGGGCTCGAAGAATAAAGATTGTGTCGCTGTTGCATATGAACTCCTTTTGTTCTTGGTTAAAAACCTGTTAACCATGAGTTGGGTTAAGCCTTTGTAGGAAACAACTTGGGCGAGAGTTTGACGTACCATGCTGCCGCCTGAACCTGCACCACATAAGCCAGTGCGATGAGCAAGCCTGCTTCCGCGCCCCGAGTACCAAAAACCCCCAAGGCAATCGCCAGCGCAATTGATAAATTGCGCATCACCGTGCCGTACACCAAAGCGATGCCATCGCCTCGGTTAAACATCATTTTGGCAATAACGGTGCTGAGCGCGAAGTTAATCGCATACATTAAAACCAGCGGTATCAAATAATTGA
Source organism: Hydromonas sp. (assembly GCA_017986195.1). Classification (GTDB taxonomy): domain Bacteria; phylum Pseudomonadota; class Gammaproteobacteria; order Burkholderiales; family Burkholderiaceae; genus CTSOIL-112. The sequence goes on along the minus strand of JAGNWC010000004.1, from coordinate 22,090 downwards.
GCAAAACACTCGGATGGTCAATAATCGCATGGGCTTTGAGTGCCATCGATACAAACACGATGCCCAGCACGCCGAGGGTTGAGATAGGTGGGAATTTGGGCTTGATTTTTGCGTTGTAGTGCTCCAACCCATGTTTGCCAACCAACCATTTTTGGGTCAAGTATCCCAACACCAACGGCACAAAAACAATCACCAAAATTTGTACAAACACGTCTTGCATGGGCACTTGCACCACCGCGCCGAGCAATGCGCTTAAATACAAAGGCGCAAGCAATGAACCCATAATCAAACCAATCACCGTCATTTTGACGGCCGCAGGCACATTGCCTTTGGCAAAACCTGTCCAAGAAATGGTCATGCCCGAGGTGGGCAATAAACTGGTCAATAGCAAACCCAAGCGGATTAAGGGCGCATCGGCAAAAAACAGCAAGCCCAATCCATAACCCAATGCGGGAATGAGTATGAAGTTCATCAGTAGTGCGGTGATTTGCACTTTTGTACCGCCCGCTTTGAACAACTCCTTGATATTCATGGTGACCATCATCGGATAGACCATTAGGAAGGTCAGCGGTAAAATCAAAGACTTCAGAAAGCCCGCATCGACACCATAGCCAAACAACAAACCTGCAATCATTGCCGTTGGGATGCTCCAAGTGAGGTTTTGCTGCACCCACGATAACAGTCGCCACATGACATTCTCCCTTTTAATTTTGTCGGTTGCGCAAACCCAAAGCCCATGCTTGCATGGCATCGTTGGCAGGTTTCATCGGGGCATCCATAAAACTCACGACAAATTTATCGCCCAAATCGGCAATCCCAATCGAGCGGGGGCGCACCGCCAAGACCATCGGATTGGGTAGGGCGTGACCGAAGCAAAATACCACATTGAATGCCGATTTGATTTCAGGGGCAATGTCGCCACCGATATTCGTGGTGTGTGCGTAATGGTCAAAAGTGCCAATAAACACAACTTTATCGGTGGTTTTGATTTTTTCTTCAAAGTACGCAACAATTTGCGGGGCATCTGCGAAGGTGGTTTCGGTTTTCAGTACTTCAACCACAGTCAGGGGATATTTTTCTTGAAAATGAACTTCTTTCATTGCTTTCCTTTATTGATAATAACGTTGAATATTTATGATGATTTTTTGCAGGTATTGATGCCAACCAATTTGTATAAAATACAACTGCCAAATATGCCCGTGAGCAAAGGTATGAGACCAATCCACGCCCATGTTGGACCGCCTAAAAACAAGACCCAAGCAATTAATAACGCACCGACGAGGATGCGCAAGGTTTTATCGATACCACATACATTTGCCAACATTGTGAACTCCTTAAAGTTAATAAATAAAAAAACCCAAGCACATACGCGCTGATGTGCGTATGTGCTTGAAGTACTGCTGTGTCATCCAGCCATAAACTGGTTGACCATCAATTGATGCACTGAGGCATCCGTTGCGTTTGGTTCCTGCCTTGAGCGTTTTGTCGCCCGCGCCCTTGGGTACTTTCTTGACGACAGCCTTGCCCACCTCCTTGCCCATAAGCTTTTTCCTGCGCCGATGATGCGATGGCATCGTATTGTGCTTGGCTGATGAATTCGGGTGTGTACGTTTGTCCCATTTGGCGCAATGTGCGGTCAAACGAGCGCAGATGATTGCGCGAACCACGCGTGAGGTTGTCATAAACGCGTTTGATGTCTGCTCGCTGAGTATGCGCCATTTCCTTTTGCAAATCATCAATGTCCAAGTCCTCAATTTTTAGCCCCACCTTGAGCGCGTCTATATGAGATTGAGCACCAGTGTTGACTAAGTTTTGGTACAACTCTGTGAACGCAGGTTGGGTGAACTCACCCACCCCTTTGCCCGCGGTTGGGTCTGTAATACCATATTGACGTAAAATGCTTTGCAGTGCTGACTGATGGTTGCGTTCGGAGGCCGCAATGTTTTTAAAATTCAGCAAACCTGTTTTTGTGTACAGGGTTTGATAAACATCACCCGCCAGTTTTTCCTCTTCCACCATGTGCAATAGACCTTTGACTTCTTGAGCACTCAAGGTTGACACATCGGATTGTTGGGCATAAGCCGTCGTCATCAATCCGCCCAATAGGGCTAAACCCGTTACCAGTACGCTTAATTGAATCCAGCACGTGCGTGGTTTTAATTGCGTATTCATCACATCTCCTTAAATCATTGCGTGCAAAATTGCAATTTCATGGTGCGCTCTACATGTTACCCAATTATTGCCGCGATGTTAAGTTTTGTAAAGTCTGTACTCACTGAAATATCGAGTGGTGCGTTCAATATGACGGTTCATTTCTTACGCCATTGGGTTGCTCTAAAATCGACTTATTTAACCACTGTCACAGATTTTGCCAACTCAACCACTGTACCAAATTGCTCTGGCGTGAGCACCTTACGCCAATGGTCGGTGCAGTTCGAGCGCAACATCACCAACTGAGCTTCCATTCTGCCAATTTTGTTTGCCAGTTGTACGCGCTTGATTTTCGGTGCGCCTGTGTTAATCATATCGCGCAACTGAGTGCGTGCTTGAACCACTTTGTCTTCCATAGCCTCGCGTTTCGGTTGAGCGACTGCTTTCCAAGATTTCAACTCGGCTTGTTGCACATCGGTCAAAGCGAGGGTGTTCGCATGTTTTGCAATCACACCCACATATGCCACAATCGGATCTGACAATTCAGAAACATCACGAGCCGATGCCATATCCATACCCAAGATTAGGGTCATTACCAATAACAATTTGTTCATAATTTACTCCGTTCATTCAACTATCAAGTGGGTTGTTTGAATATTTAAATGGTTTGAATGAAACCATCAAGTCAATTTGATGATGGTCATCACGATTAATTGAATGGCTAAAACGCTAATAACCCAGCGTATGACTTGAACGCCTATTTTTTCATTAATCCGAGTGCGCAAAACACGCCCCAAGAGATTTCCAAATAATGCGCCCACCAACATAATTAAAATCAACGCGCTGTGTTGTAAATAAGCAAAGCCAGCAGCAACAAACACGATAACTTTTAAAGTGTTCATCAACCCCATAATTGCCGATTGGGTCACAATCACTTGGTCTTTTTTCAAACCTTTTTGTAACAATATCGGTGCGGACAGCCAACCCAGCGTGCCCACAAATAACGCGAAAAAGGTCTGTACGCCGCCCAGTAGCGACATATTGTGTAGCCACATGCCGAAGCGTTGCACCCATTGCGTCCAAGTGACTAACAGGATAAATACACCCAAAATAATGGGTAAAAAAGCAACCGAAAACCGACCCAAAGCAAAGTAACCCAATACCCCGCCTATCAAAGCACCAGGTAAATACGGCAACATCACTTTTTGCCATGGCACCATACGCCAATCAATCGCCAAGCGTGAAAAATTACTCACCAAGCACGATACGCCATGTATGGGAATGACCAAAGGTGCTGCCACTAAATTGGGCAAACCGACCAACAACATTAAGCCGCCACCAGCACCTAATGCGGAAGTGACTGCAGAAGACATGATGGCTAATAACAATAAGCCCCACTCAACTTGGCTCATATTACTGATGTGTGCCGTCTGTTTGGTCTTGTTCCAATTGATTTTCAAACCACAGCCCACAACCCGCTGCAAACATCACGGCAAATGCCACGCCTAAAATCCAAGTGAAATACCACATATCCATTTCCTTAATTTCATGGGGACAGTAAATTTTTACCGTGCCCAAAGTTTTTAATACAAACTTTTATCGTTCGCTTGCACGTATTCAACTGTCACCTTGCCGCGCATCACACGGTACGCCCACGAGGTGTATGCCAAAATCAGCGGTACAAAAATAATCACCACATACAGCATCACATTCAGAGTGTATTTACTGGATGCGCTGTCCCATAAAGTCAAACTCATAACAGGATTTTCTGATGAAGGCATCACGAACGGAAAAAGTGCCACGCCCGCGGTCATAATTGTCCCCAACACTGCCAAAGACATCACTGCAAAACCAGTTAAAGTACGCTTCGCACTTTGCAAAGCCAATGTGCCCAAAACACCGATATATACAAGTAATGGGAACACCCACAGTGCAGGTACGGTCTTGTAGTTGTTTAACCAACCACCTGACACCACCGACACCTCTTTCATTAACGGATTCATCGGCAAATTTGGGTCGGACATGGTGCCAATACTCATGCCATTCATATTGGCAACCCACACCCCTGCTAAGGTAAAGGCAATCAAATTGACCACCCCTGTATATCGATTGATTTTTTTGACCCTTGCTTGTAAAACACCCTCGGTGCGGTGTGCCAAATATGAGCCACCTTGAAGCATTAACAAAGTCAAACTGACCACGCCCACCAATAAAGCGAATGGGTGCAACAGTTGAAAGAAGTTGCCTGTGTAAAACGAGCGCATGGTGTCATCGATTTTAAATGGTACGCCGAGAAACAGATTGCCAAACGCCACGCCGAACAATAAAGCAGGCACGCTGCTGCCAACAAATATCAGCCAATCCCAATTGTTGCGCCATCTTGGACTATTGATTTTTGAGCGATATTCAAAGCCCACGGGACGGAAAAACAAAGCCGCAAGCAGGAGCAACATCGCCCAATATAAACCCGAAAAAGCAATCGCATACACAAACGGCCAAGCCGCAAATATCGCGCCACCCGCAGTGATGAACCACACTTGATTGCCATCCCAGTGTGGTGCAATGGTGTTAATCACCACGCGCCGCTCGACATCGTTTTTCCCGACAAATGGCAGTAGCGTACCCACCCCCATATCGTGCCCATCCATGATGGCAAAGCCAATCAGCAGTACGCCAATGAGCAACCACCAAATCACTTTTAACGTCATATAATCAAACATAATTTGCCTCTTTTATTTAGGTTGCATTAATGTACCTGTTCGGTCAATACGGTTGGACCCAGTCGAGCATATTTAAACATCAAATACAACTCAACAATCAGTAAGCCCGTGTAGAACAATACAAACCCAGCCAACGAAGCCCAAACTTCACCCGCTGACACACTGGATACCGACAAATGCGTTGGTAGAATGCCTGTGACAGTCCATGGTTGACGACCGTATTCAGCGACAAACCAACCAAAACTCGTGGCAATCCACGGCGTTGGTAAGAGCCACAAAGCAAAGCGCAAAAAGCGTTTTTTCTCGTGAATCACGTTGTTGGCCGATGCCCAGAATGCATAGACAAAAAATGCAATATAAGTGAACCCGAGCAATACCATCACACGGAAAGTCCAAAACAACGGCGCAACTTTAGGAACGGTGTCATGTGCTGCTTTACGCACATCCCCTGGCGTTGCTTTACTTAAGTCGCTGGCATATTTTTTTACCAATAAGCCATAGCCCAAATCATCTTTGTGCGCCAACATGATGGATTTTGCCTCTTCATCATTTGGATTTTTCTTCATCTGTTCTAAAGCCAAAACCCCCTTCATACCATTTTCAATTCGCGTGACGTTTTTCTCACGAATTTCCTTAATCCCTGGCAACACCGTGTCGGTTGAGCGTGTCGCAATCAAGCCCATCGCGTACGGGATGTGAATTGCAAAATCATTCTTTTGCTCGGCTTCATTTGGAAAAGCAATTAAATTAAAACTTGCAGGCGCAGGCTCGGTTTCCCACATGCCTTCCATTGCTGCCAATTTTGCCTGCTGATGTTCGCCGACTGCGTAGCCCGACTCATCGCCTAAAATAACCACAGACAAAGCCGATGCCAAACCGAATGCCGAGGCAATGCGAATCGAGCGTTTTGCAAACTCAACATGTTTGCCTTTGAGCAAATACCACGCCGAAATTGCCATTACAAATACCGAGCCCGTGACATAGCCTGCTGAGACTGTGTGGACAAATTTATCTTGCGCCACAACATTGAATAAAATTTCAGAAAAACTGGTCAATTCCATGCGCATGGTCACAGGATTAAATTCCGAGCCGACAGGGTATTGCATCCAACCATTGGCAATCAAAATTAATACTGCTGATAAATTACTTGCCAGAGCCAACAACGTGGTCACCAGCAAATGCTTGCCTTTACTCAAGCGATCCCAACCAAAAAAGAACAGACCAATCATGGTCGATTCAAGAAAGAAAGCCATTAAACCTTCAATCGCCAATGGGGCACCAAAAATATCACCGACATAGTGTGAGTAATATGCCCAGTTGGTACCAAACTGAAACTCCAAAGTAATTCCCGTGGTGACCCCTAAGGCAAAATTAATCCCAAACAACTTACCCCAAAATTTGGTCATGTCTTTGTAAATCTGTTTGCCCGACATGACGTAGGTCAACTCCATTGCCACTAAAATGAACGATAACCCCAAAGTTAAGGGGACAAAAATAAAGTGGTACAACGCAGTTACAGCGAACTGTAACCGCGCAGCGTCCACTGCGCCTGCATCAATCATGGCTGACTCCTTTGATTTTGATTAAATTGATTCTCTGGAGGTGCAGATGCCCCCCCTTGATATAAACGTTGCACATCAGATACATCCACCTTAACTTTATTGGGCTTGATAAATACATACCACAGGCCATATAAAATCACGATTTTGATGAACACCAATAACAATAAATGCCGACCTAAAATGCGATCTTTCGACATGGTTTTTTTGCGGATAGAACCCATAACTGCCCCACTCAAAACATAATAATAGTTGACAAATATAGTCGGGATAATCGCAATCATACCATCTATAAAAATAAAAGCAATAAGCTTATTTATTATTTCTATAAATATGTGGCAAATAACACATCAGTTATGGCGAAAATCAATAAACTTAAAAAAACCATTATTATCATATGGTTATAGAGTTTATATAAATTCTTTTCAAAACAAACCACCATTAAAATGTATCGAAACACAAAATGCATCACTTCTTTATAGCATAAAATTAGTGTACCGTAATTTCAAAAACATATAAAAAATAGGGGTTTATGTGGGGAGTTTAAAAAACCAAGTGCACCAAAAAACAGCCACGACCTGATGCCGTGGCTGTTTTTGATACCCTCACAAAATAGGCGTTACAAATAACCCTTTAATGGGTTGGGATATTTTTTGTGTTAAGCGACCAGATTCATTGCCCTACCAATGGGTGATGTGGCATATACGGTGCGTTTTTGCACTTTTTCGACCAATTGTTTTTTATGCAACAAATCCCTCAGACTGATTTTCTCAAGATACTCATACATCTTTTCATTCAATTCGTCCCACAAATAGGTTTCTAAAAAACCATCAAAACATTGGTCGTTATGCATCACCAAATTAGAGGATTTATGTTCTCTGGGTTTATCCACTGCCGCCACGATTTGCGCAATCGAGGTTGCGTCGGGCGTGTGCACCAATACATATCCGCCACCTGGTCCTCGGTGGCTTTTCACCAAATTGCCATGGCGCAATTGACTAAATAGAATTTCCAAATAGGACAAAGATAAATTTTGACGCTCAGAAATGGTTGCCAATGAAATCGGTGTGCGACCGCCGTACATGGCAATTTCTAACAAGGCGGTGACGGCGTAACGCCCTCTGGTCGTTAGTTTCATTTTTTAACTCCTTAAATTTTCAATAACCCTGTGCGTACGCATGACACTCAATCACTAATGCGCATGAGTCGACAGGATGAGATAGGGTACTCAGTATGAAAATAAATAAGGAGGGGCGCGCGGACTGACATGCCATCGTCTTAGATAGGATTGAAAAGTATGTGCCTGATAAACAGGGATGGCGAACCGCACGGGCGTAGCACCCGCAAAAAACACCGACAATAAAGGCAATACCGTCGCTGCCAAAACACTGGTCCAACAAAATTCGCAACAGCCAAATGGACTGACCAAACTGCCATCTGAGGCTTTAATACCTGATTGCACTGTCGCGCCTGAACCTGCATTTGCACCTGCTTCATCAGCCACCCAAACCGTCTGCATCCCAGCCGCCGTACACAACTGCACGTAATGACCGCCCGTGGCAAATTTTGCCATGATAATGTAAATCGGAACCAACGCAAACACCAAAAACAGGATCATCAATCCTGTGGCAACTTTTTTCTGGAGGTGTTGGTTAATATACATGGCAAGCAAAGTCTAATGAGTTTCTTGATTGTAGCACCCTTTATCGAGAGGGTCAAAATCACGGGTCTTGACAAACGGTTGTTGGTGGGTTGGGGGTGTTTGGTTTGTGTGACGGCAGAACATAAAAAAATCCCAGTCGTTTGACTGGGATTTTGATTCCTTGGTGCCGAGGGGGGGAATCGAACCCCCACTCCTTTCGGAACCGGATTTTGAGTCCGGCGCGTCTACCAATTCCACCACCTCGGCGTGAGAACGGTATTATCCATAGTTTATTAAGATTTTGCAAGTATTTTTTAGTGGATTATTTCTTCATTGCGCCAAACATGACTTTGCCCAACTCCACACCCCATTGGTCAAAACTGTTTATGTTCCACACCACGCCTTGTAAAAATGTTTTGTGTTCATACAGCGCGATGAGTGCGCCCAAGGTGTGTGCATCAAATTTGCTCAGATGAATGCGCGAGCTGGGCTGATTGGCGGGGAAGTGGCTATAGGATGGCTTGTTTTGCCATTCGTGTTGCAAGGTCTCGGGCAATGCGCTGATGCCATATGCGAGTGCGTCCGCTTGCGCCTGCGCGAACAATAATAAATCCGCCGTGCGTGTATCGCCCGCATACGCAGGTGCGTTGTCTGGCTCAACGCTGATGATGTCGAGCGGCACGCGCACGCGCCCTTGATGCAGGAGTTGGAAAAAACTGTGTTGCGTGACAGTGCCCAATCCGCCGAACAGCACAGGCGCGGTGGGGTAGTCGATAAATTCACCCTGTTTGTCGATGGATTTGCCGTTGGATTCCATTTCGAGTTGCTGCAAGTAGTCGGCAAAGTAGCGCAAGCGTTCGGCATAACTGATGACACCATGGACTTGTGTGCCGTGAAAGTTGCCGTACCATATGCCGAGCATGGCGAGCATTGCTGGCATATTATTGGCAAATGGCGTGGTGAGAAAGTGCTCGTCCATCTCGTGCGCACCCGCGAGCAGTTGTTTGAATTGCGTAACGCCGAGCGCGATGGCAATCGATAGACCGATTGCCGACCACAGCGAGAACCGCCCGCCGACCCATTCGGGCAAAGTGTAGCAACGATTGCTTGTGATACCCCACGCGCTGGCGGCTTGGGTGTTGTTTGAAGTGGCGCAAAAATGTGTTTGCTTGACTGCGATTCCAGTGTCGTCGGTCATACTGGTTTGATAATGCGCGCACAGCCAAGCATGTGCGGCTTGCGCATTGACTTGGGTTTCCATGGTCGAAAAACTTTTGGACGAAAGGATGAATAAGGTGCGCTCAGGATCCAGTGTGCTCAAGGTGCGCGCCAGTTCAATCGGATCGATATTGGCGACAAAATGCACACGTGGTTTTGCAGACATATCCGCCAATGCGTGACAAATCAAGCGCGGGCCCAAATCCGAGCCGCCAATGCCGAGGTTGACCACATCGGTAATGCTCTGTCCACTGTGTCCTTTGACCTCACCACTGCGCACCGCATCGGCAAAGCCGAAAAAGCGCGCTTGCGTGTCGGCGACTTCTTGCGCGAGCGCGCTATTGTTGCCCGTGTACGAGCCACGCAAAGCGACATGCAGCACTGCTCGGTTTTCAGATGTGTTGATGGGCTCGCCTGTGAACATTTTTTGTTGCCACGCACGCCAACCTTGCTCGTTTAAGAGTTGCTCAAATAAAACCAAGGTTTGATCGGTGATGTGGTGGCGTGAGTAGTCCAATTCCATGTGGCAAGCGCAGATTTTAAAACGCTCGGCGCGGGTGGCATCGGCTTGGCGCAGTTGCTCTAAACTGCGTGTGGAGAGATTTTTTTTGTGGGAATTGAGACTCGCCCATGCGGCGGTTTGGGTGGGATTCATGGTCATCCTTTAAGTGTTTTGACGCTTGTGGGTATTTTAGTCAAAAAATGCTGTGTGTGTTTGGACATATCAGCGCACGGATGTTGAAAATGACTATAAAACGCTTGTTTAAGCACAAAAAAGCCTTGCACTAAGCAAGGCTGGTTGCTTAAGAGTTAAGCAATGGTGCGTTTGACCGTATCATGCGAGACATCGTTGAGTTTCTTTTTATGCTTGATGACCTGTTTGTCTAATTTGTCGACTGCTAAGTCAATGGAGGCATATAGGTTTTCTTGCGAGTCTTCGGCATGAAAGTCGTGCCCATTTGAGCGCAGTCGCAAAGAAGCGGTTTGCAGATTTTTTTCAACTGAAAAAATCGCTTTTACCTCAACGGCGTGATCGAAATGGTGTTTGACCCGTTCCAATTTCTCAACAAGGTGTTCACGTAGAGCAGGGGTGACGTCGACATGGTGACCAGTGAGTTGTATGTTCATATTGAACCTCCGTGATATTTACAAACCTTTTGTTGTTTGCAGTGTTGAAAAAGCATTTGCGATAAACTTCGCCCTTGGATATAGAATAGCATCATTCAACGAGATTGCAAGTGCTTTTGTTTAAGTGATGATAAATGGTTTAAAAAAGCACTTATTTGACGCGATAAATAACAAATGTCAACCACCGTAACAAGAAAAATGCTATATTTTTGAAGCGTTAAAAAACGCGTAATCAATAATTAAATCAAATAAACACACAATAGGAACGAAGCAAATGTCTAAACCTTGGCTCAGTCAGTACGGTGAGATTCCTGCTGAAATCAATCCCAATCAGTTTTCTTCGATCGCGGCTCTGTATGATGACGCGTTTGAGCGTTTTGGCTCACGCACTTTGGCGATGAGCATGGAAAAAACCTTAACTTATGCGCAAACCAAGCAGATTTCAGAGTGCATTGGTGCGTGGTTGCAACAACGTGGGTTGCAAAAAGCTGACCGTATCGCCGTAATGATGCCCAACTGTTTGCAATACATCGTGGTGGTGGCGGCGATTTTGCGTGCAGGCTTTTGTGTGGTGAACGTCAATCCCTTGTACACCCCCGATGAATTGAGTCATCAACTCAAGGACTCGGGTGCGAAAGCCATTTTCTTGCTGGACAATTTTGCCAACACGCTGCAAAAAGCCTTGCCGCACACGCCTGAACTCAAACACATTGTGGTCAGCAAGTTGGGTGATTTAATGGGTGTGAAAGGGCATCTTGTAAATTTTGCCCTGAAGTACGTGAAAAAGATGATTCCTGAATGGAAGATTGATTCGGCCATTTCATTCAAACGCTTGATTGCCGATGGCAGGCATTTGCAAATGATTCCTGTCGCACTCACACACGATGATTTGGCTTTTTTACAATACACGGGTGGAACAACAGGAGTGGCAAAAGGTGCCATGCTCACACACGGCAATTTGATTGCCAATGTGATGCAAGTGAGCGCGTGGTGCGCGCCCGCTTTTGAGAACATGGACGCCAACGAGCAACCTGTGTTTTTGCAGGCTTTACCGCTGTATCATATCTTTGGGTTCACAGCGGGTGCGATGTATGCGATGCACATTGGCGGGCAATTGCTATTAATTGCGAATGCGCGCGATATTCACGCCATGATTCAGGATTTAGAAAAACACCCTGTGCATGTGTTCCCAGCGGTCAATACCCTGTTTAATGCATTAATCCATCACCCAGAGTTTAATCGGATTGATACCTCAAAATTGCGCGTGGTTTTGGGTGGCGGTATGTCGGTGCAACGCGCGGTGGCTGAGGAATTTTATGCGCGTACAGGTAAGCCGATTATTGAGGCGTATGGTTTGTCAGAAACCAGCCCTGGTGCACTGTTTAATCCTGTGATGGCAACTGAGTACACGGGTTACACAGGGTTACCGTTGCCGTCAACGGATATTGCGATTCTCGATGACGATGGACGCGAAGTGCCTTTGGGTGAAGCGGGCGAAATCTGCATTCGCGGACCACAAGTGATGGCTGGTTACTGGCAACGTCCCGATGAAACCGCCTTGGTGATGACCGCCGATGGTTATTTCCGCTCAGGTGATATTGGTGTGATGAATGAGCAAGGATTTGTCAAACTGGTTGATCGCAAAAAAGACATGATATTGGTGTCGGGTTTTAACGTGTATCCAAATGAAGTTGAGGAAGCCGCAGTGGCGCATCCCAAAGTTTTGGAAGCGGCTGCAATTAGCATGCCGTATGAACATTCAGGCGAGGCGGTGAAACTATTCATTGTCAAAAAAGATGAGGGTTTAACAGTTGAAGAATTACAAAATTATTTGAAAGACCATTTAACAGGTTATAAACGTCCCAAGGCCATTGAGTTTCGCACTGAATTGCCCAAATCAAATGTGGGTAAAATCTTGCGCAAGGAACTCAAAGGTCAGTAATCAAGCTGCATGGTTGTCGCGATTACGATTGATTCAGCCCGCCAAACCGCCCGAATCTGGGCGGTTTTTCATGTCGTGCCGTGCTATAATCGCGCTCCATGCCCACCAGACAATCGCTGGCATCGGCAACGATGCGGGAGGAAAGTCCGGACTCCACAGAGCACGATAGCGGCTAACAGCCGTCCGCTGAAATCCGCAAGGTATAAGGCGAGGAATAGGGCCACAGAGACGAGCGTATTAAGTTACGGTGAAACGCGGTAACCTCTATTGGGAGCAACATCAAATAGGCACGCATTGAGGCGGCTCGCTGAGCGTGCGGGTAGATGGCTAAAGCGACGCGGTAACGCGACGCGTAGAGGAATGATTGTCGGTGTTGATCGCAAGGTCAACATTTACAGAATCCGGCTTATCGGTGGGCATGGACTTATTTCGGATGCAATTTTAAATTTCACCATTCAAAGCTTGCGCTGCACGCCGCACATCATCTGCTTGTCCCACAAAGCGGATTTCATCGCCCTCGTGCAACACAGGATCAAGCGACAAATCCAATTCATTCAAACCACGAATCACGTGCTTGACGCTAACGCGCCATGCCATCAAGGGCAAGGCACTAATCGCTTGGTCGGTCCACAAACTTTCATCGGATAAACGTGTGGTTTGCTCACTGAGTGTGTCTGTTTGGGTGATGTCGGGTTTGCTCTTTTTAGCAACTGCTTGGGGTGTGGCGGAACTCACGCCGAATGGGTCGGATTCTTCATCAAAATGTTGGCGCAGTAAATCATATCGCTCACGTCGTTGTTCAGCGATAAACGCCAATACATCCTGCGGTGTCGCGCCCGCACTCAAGAGTGTTTGTGTGGCTAAAATCAAACTGCCCTCTAAAATCTCAGGCACCACAGCCACCGCACCCGCATTTTGCAATTGCTCCAAATATGAGTCATCCAAGGTGCGTACAATCACAGGCAGGTTCGGATTGAGTTCACGCACATGGTGTAGTACGTGTAAGGCGGTGCGTGGTTCAATGTAGGTGATGACCAAAGCACGTGCGCGTTGCACCCCAGCAGCCAGCAAACTTTCTTTGCGCGTGATATCGCCATAGACCACATCGTGTCCTTTGAGAATGCCACGCTGCACATTTTCTGGATCAATATCAATGCCCATGTAGGGCACTTGCTGCTCCTTGAGTAGTCGAGCCAAAGCTTTGCCACTGCGCCCAAAGCCCGCGACAATCACGTGGTCATGGGCTTCCATGCTGTGAGAGACGACGTGTGTCAGTTGCAATGATTGCATCAACCATTCGGTGCGGGTCAAGCGAAAAACGATTTTATCGGCGTATTTGACGATAAACGGTGTGAGGAACATTGACAATACGATTGCTGCGAGTACCCACTGCGCATCAATCGGATTGAGCAGCGAGTTGCCCAAAGACAGACTCAGTAGAACCAAACCAAACTCGCCTGCAGGTGCAAGAGCTAAGGCGGTGCGTATGGCATTGCCCGTGGATTGACCAAAGATGCGCACCAAAGCAAATACAATCACAAACTTAATCGACAGCAGGAGCAGCAGAACGCACAGAACGGCAAACCACTCACGCAGCACCAACATCACATCCAACTGCATGCCCATGGCGACAAAAAACAGCCCCAACAATATGTCTTTAAACGGTTTGATGTCCTCTTCAACTTGGATTTGATATTCGGTTTCGGAAATCAACATCCCCGCGATGAACGCGCCCAAAGCCAACGATAAGCCTGCTTTTTCAGTGAGCCAAGCAAAGCCTAAGGTCATCAAAAATAAATTGAGCATGAACAACTCACTGGAGCGGCGACGCACCACAATGGTAAGCCACGCGTGCATGGGTTTTTGTCCCAAACCCAAAAGCACCACCAAGACCAAGATGGTCTTCAAGATGCCCCAAGACAGTTGTGCAAACAATGCGCCTTCAGATTGTCCCGTTTGTGCCAGAGCAGGGATTAAAATCAACAGTGGCACGACCGCTAAGTCTTGAAACAACAGCACACCAAAAATATTGCGTCCATGCGCCGAATCCAACTCCAAACGTTCGGTCAGCAATTTCATCAAAATGGCGGTTGAACTCATTGCCAAAACACCACCCAAAGCGAACCAACCCGCGCCACTCATGCTCAATTCGTTTGGTAAAAAGCGATTGAATGCCCAGCCCAATAGCGCGAACACCAGCATGGTGACAATCACTTGCGCACCACCCAAGCCCAGTACCAGACGGCGTAAGGCTTTGAGTTTGGGTAAGGAAAACTCCAAACCGATGGTGAACATTAAAAACACAATCCCCAACTCAGCAAAATGCGTGACCGATGCGGGGTCGGGCAACAGTTTCAGAGCATACGGCCCTATGAGCACGCCAACCGTCAGGTAACCCAAAATCGGCGGTAATTGCAGATAGCGAAACACCACCACAGCAAAAACGACGATGGAGAGGATGAGGACGATAAAGGATAATCCGTGCATGTTTTAATTAAGTTATCAAGTGGCTGGCGTTGTGGGGTAAAGCTAAAAACGTTATACTTAGGAATTATTCCATCTTTGATAATAACAAAATTATCCACCCACCGTCATGAAAAAAATGCACACCGATGATATTTTAAACGCGGCACGCGATGTGCTTCATATTGAAGCAAATGCGTTGACTGATTTATCCGCACATCTTGACGCGGCGTTTGTCAAAGCGATTGAACTGATTATGGCGTGCACAGGTCGTGTGGTGGTCTCGGGTATGGGCAAATCGGGGCATATAGGGCGTAAAATTGCGGCGACTTTGGCTTCGACAGGTACACCTGCATTTTTCGTTCATCCAGGAGAAGCGAGTCACGGTGATTTGGGCATGATTACGCCCGATGATGTGATGCTGGCATTGTCCAATTCGGGTAAATCAGATGAGTTGCTGGCGATTTTGCCTTTGGTCAAACGTTCAGGTGCAAAATTGATTACCGTTACGGGTGATTTGGATTCGCCGATGGCATTGCTTGCCGATGCGCATATTTTGGTGTCGGTTAAACGCGAAGCCTGCCCCTTGAATTTAGCCCCGACCGCAAGCACCACCGCTGCATTGGCACTGGGCGATGCGCTGGCAGTGGTCTTGCTCAAAATTCGCGGGTTCAACGAGGAGGACTTTGCGCGATCACACCCAGGGGGAGCCCTCGGTAAAAAATTGTTGACCTATGTCAGTGATGTGATGCGCACAGGCGAGCGCATTCCTGTTGTGCAATCGGGCGCAAGTTTGACCGACAGCCTATTGGAAATCAGCAAAAAACAACTCGGTATGGTGACGATAATCAATTCGGAGCGTAAGGTTGTCGGTATATTGACCGATGGCGATGTGCGCCGCTTGTTTGAAAAAGGTGTGGATGTACGCACCTTAAGCGTGGATGAAGTGATGTCACCGAATCCACGCACAATCAATCAAGACGTATTGGCAGTCTCAGCCGTTGAGTTGATGCAACGCCATCACATCAATCAAGTGTTGGTGGTTGATGAGGCTCAAAAACTCATTGGCGCGCTCAATATCCACGATTTGTTTGCTGCCAAAGTGGTGTAGGAGTGTGCGCATGAGTTATGATTCAAACTTTAAGCCGAGCAACGACGCGCTTTATCGTCCCGTGGCTACGATGCCAAGTGACACGGTTGTCTTGCGTGCGCAAAACATCAAACTGTTGATTCTCGATGTCGATGGCGTGTTGACCACGGGCTACTTGGATTACGATGCAAAAGGTGAGGTGGTCAAGTCGTTTTACGTGCAAGATGGTTTGGGTTTGCAATTGTTGCGCGAGCAGGGTATTCAGTTGGCGATTATCAGCGGGCGCGACTCGCCCGTGACTGCGGCACGTGCCAAGGATTTAAAAATCCATCATGTGTTGCAAGGCGCGCAGGACAAGGGTGCGGCATTGGCAAATTTGCTCAAAACAGCGGGCGTGGCGTTGAGCGAATGCGCCTATATTGGCGATGACGTGATTGATTTACCGATATTGCGTGCGGTCGGTTTGGCGGTGAGTGTACCCAATGGCCATCACTTGGCGCGCTCGGCTGCGCATTGGGTGACGGCGCAGTCAGGCGGTGCAGGCGCGGTGCGCGAGTTGTCCGAGTTGATTTTATTTGCACAAGATAAATTGTTGGCTGCCTACGCGCCGTATTTGGGTGCGGACATCTCGCCTAAACTGGAGATCGTCTAAATGGCATTTTCTCGTTGGCAATACTGGCGGCGTTTTAACTTGCCCAATGTGGTGTATCTGCTCATACTCATTGCGATTGCGGGTGCGAGTTTTTGGTGGGTGCGCAAGGATACAACACCTGCAGCTGTTGCGCAAAATCAGCAACCTGAACGCATGGATGGTTATGCCCAAAGTGCTGAGTTGACCCAAACCAGCGAAAATGGCAAACTGCTTTACCAAGCGACCATGAATCATATTGAACATTTTGGCAATCAGAACCTCACTGGACAAGATGTGACGCTCATCTCAACCGCAGACGGACAGCCCAAGGTGGTGGTGAAAGCGAAAAAAGCGGTTTGGAACAGTACGGAAAAAATCGTTGATTTATCGGGCAGTGTGGTTTTGCAACGCGAACCAGACGGCAAAAACCAAGACATGATGTTGACGACTGAAACCATGCGTGTGAATATGAATCAAGGTTTGGCAAGCAGTGATGAAACCTTTGTGTTGAACAATGGTGCAAGTACCGTCTCGGGCACACGCTTTCGCTATGATTATCAATTGCGCGACTTAGAGATGGGCGGAGGCCAAATAGATAGCTCGCAGGGCGGTCGTATCAAAGCCAAAATCGTCAATGCGGTGCGCAAATAACCCCACAGAGTTTTTAGAAAAAACATGAAAAAAATTCAATTATCCTTGTTTTGTTTGACCTTCGGCGCACTGGCGTTGGGCACGACAGTGGTTGGCGGTGCGGATGGCGTACTGACGGACAGAAGTCAACCGTTCACCATCGAGGCGGACACGGCACAGTACAGCGATGTCACGCAAAGTGCGCGTTTTACAGGGCGGGTGATTTTGCAACAGGGTACAATGCAAATTCAAGCGCAAACGGTGGAAACCTTGGTTGATCCCGAGGGCTATCAATACGCCACCGCCAAAGGTGGTGAAAAAGGCTTGGTGTATTTTGAGCAAAAACGCGATGGCACCAACGAAACCGTCAAAGCACAAGCAGAACAATTGCTCTACGATGGCAAAAACAACCTCATCGTTTTGGCAAAGCGTGCGCGTGCGCAACGCCTTGATGCCAAAGGCAAACTCATCGACCAAATCGATGCTGAAGAATTGACCTACAACCAATTGACCGAAGTGTTTGAGACCAACACCAAAGGTCAAGGACGCACGCATGTGTTGATTTCGCCAAAAAGCAATGCAGGCACGCAGGGGGGCAAATGAATCAAACTCAGCAAGCCACACGCTCTGAGCTCTCGGTACAGAACCTTCAAAAACACTATGGCAAACGCATCGTGGTCAAAGATGTGTCGTTCAACGTTCACAGTGGCGAAGTTGTCGGATTGCTCGGCCCGAATGGCGCGGGCAAAACCACCAGTTTTTACATGGTCATGGGCTTGGTTGGCGCAGACAAAGGTGCGGTGCTGCTCGATGGTGAAAACCTCATTCGTGAACCGATGCACGTGCGTGCGCGCAAAGGCATGTCGTATTTGCCACAAGAAGCCTCGATTTTTCGCAAACTCACGGTGGAGGAAAACATCCGCGCAGTGCTTGAATTGCAGCGTGACGCGAATGGCAAACGATTGAATTTGAGTGAAATCAACCACCAACTCAATCAATTGGTTGCGGATTTACAGATTGGTCACATCCTACACAGCCCTGCACCTGCTTTGTCGGGTGGCGAGCGTCGGCGTGTGGAAATCGCGCGCACCTTAGCGACCAATCCGCGTTTTGTGCTGCTGGATGAACCGTTTGCGGGGGTTGACCCAATTGCGGTGATTGACATTCAGCGCATCATTAAATTTTTGGTCGAGCGCAATATCGGCGTGCTCATCACCGACCACAATGTGCGCGAAACCTTGGGGATTTGTGACCGTGCCTACATCATCAGCGAAGGCACAGTGTTGGCACAAGGCGATGCGTCTGCGATTGTCAACAACGAAGCAGTGCGTCGGGTGTACCTTGGTGAGCATTTTTCGATGTGATGTGCATCCGTCATTGCGGTCGAGAATCGATGGGTTTGAGTAAGCCGTAATCGCCCTATGATGGAGAAAAATTCAAAAGATTGCGGGTCGAGCCCGCAATGACCCGTACATTGATGTAATTTTCTCGAGCGTTGTTTACACGTTCATTGCAATTAACTTTTGTTGAATAATAACCACAGGCAATTATGGCAAATATTTTACTCACAGGCGG